>CAXTUE010000156.1:9141-9372 GCA_964247355.1 uncultured Ktedonobacteraceae bacterium
CCACTATTCAGGGTTTTAGCGAAATGATGTGTCAGAGAGACCTGAACGTTGCAGAAATGAGAGAGTTCGCCGTTGACATTCACCAGGATGCGCAACATCTTGCGCGTTTGCTCTCCGAAACGCTTGCCTTTGAAGGCATGCAAATGGAACGAATACAACTGTGTTATGACTGGCTCGACCTGAATGCAGTAATTTTGAAGGTTGTCGAGAGTAGACAGCTCACAACAGAAC
>CAXTUE010000157.1:0-9358 GCA_964247355.1 uncultured Ktedonobacteraceae bacterium
CGCCTTGAGCAGATTGAGTGTCATAGGGCGTCCCATGACACCAATACCGATAAAACCTACTTGCATGTATGTCGTCTTTCTCTGTTACTTATTCCATTTCTACAATAACGGCGCCACCTTGCACAACGTTGCCCTCTTGATAAAGCACACGCTTCACCTTCCCCTCGTGCGGTGCGACAATTGCGTGTTCCATCTTCATCGCGCTGAGAACAACCAGTGCCTGTAACGCTTCCACTGTATCACCATCGCGAACCTGTACCTTGACTATTGTACCCGCCATAGGTGCGGTAAGCGTTTTTTGTGATCGTGTTCCACCGCCGCCGTGTGCCAGTGTATCAACATCAGGTGGTTGCCGCCGTTCTAGTTGATAAATGGTGCCGTTGAGCATAACCTGTACTGTCGCTTTTGCATGTATATAGACGCGGATTTGTGCCTCACCTTGTTTGAGCACAACTAAGCCGTTGTTCCCTATCGTGTATTCAACGATGCCAACCGCTTGCCCATCTATAGTGACGTTCCAGGCGTTTGCTTGCGATGTTTGCAGAAGCGAGACACTGTGTTCTCGCTCTTGATGGCGAAATAGAATTCTTCGTGCCTCGCTGCTCATGCGCCACGGACCGAGCGTTTTCCAGGGACTATTACTTTGCTGGATGTGTGATGCAGTTTGAGTAGCTGCTTGCTGCTCAGCATAGATAGCGGCGGCGATGAGCACCTCTTGTGGCAATTCCTGTGACTGTGTTGGTTCAAGCAAATGATGCTCGCTAAGAAAACCTGTATCTGTATGTCCCTCGCGAAACGCGGGATGGATCGCAATGCTATGCAGCAGAGGAATATTTGTGGTGACGCCAAGTAACGAACTTTGTTCTAACGCCCGTTGCAACCGTGAGATTGCGGCACTGCGGTTCTCCGCATACACGATCAGTTTCGCAATCATGGGATCGTAGTACTGCGTAATCTCATCGCCATCCTCGATACCACTGTCAACTCGAATACCAGGACCTTCCGGCAACACAAATGTGTCGATAGTTCCGGTTGAAGGAAGAAAGTTGTGCTGTGCATCTTCAGCATAGATACGCACCTCTATGGCATGTCCACGGTGGTTTACCTGTTCCTGTGTCAATAAAAGCGGTTCGCCTGCTGCGATGAGCAGTTGCTGGCGCACAAGGTCAAGTCCCGTTACTAACTCTGTCACGGGATGCTCCACTTGCAGGCGTGTGTTCATTTCGAGAAAGTAATAGTGCTTCTCGTCGTCAAGAATGAATTCCATCGTGCCAGCGTTGACATAGCCCGCCGCCTGTGCAATACGAACGGCGGACGCCCCCATTTCAGCGCGTAGTTCAGGCGTCAGTGCTACCGAAGGACTCTCCTCCACGATTTTTTGATGGCGACGCTGAATCGAGCATTCGCGCTCGCCAAGCGCAACCATGTTGCCGTGCATATCGCCGAGTATCTGTATCTCGACATGCCGTGGGCGTTGTATCAGGCGTTCAAGAAATACAGTGTCGTCGCCGAACGATGCAAGTGCTTCGCGCTTTGCTCCGGCAAGCTGCTCTACAAACGCGTCTCTGCTATGCACCTCGCGCATACCCTTGCCGCCACCGCCAGCAGACGCTTTTATCAGCAACGGAAAGCCAACGCGCTGTGCCTCATTGAGCAAGCGCGTTTCATCTTGACTCTCGCCAGCATAGCCGGGAACAGTTGGTGCATCAACGGAACGCGCGATATGTTTCGCGGAAATCTTCGATCCCATCGCGCGCATCGCCTTCGCTGGTGGCCCGATGAAAACGATACCCGCCTTTTCACATGCCTCAACAAAGTCTGCGTTCTCCGATAGAAAGCCGTAGCCGGGATGAATAGCTTGGGCACCACTACGTTGCGCGACTGCAAGTATGTTTTCTATTTTCAAATAACTCTGCGTCGCAGGTGCTGGACCAATCGCATATGCCTCGTCCGCCATACGCACGTGACGGGCGGTCGCGTCAACGTCCGAATACACCGCAACCGTTCGTATCCCCATTTCGCGACAGGTTGCCATAATGCGGACGGCAATCTCGCCACGGTTCGCGATCAAAATCTTCTTAAACATAGTTATTGCTTCACATCTTCAGTCGGGTGTACCCAACGCGGTTTACGTTTTTCCAGGAATGAGCGCAACCCCTCTTGTCCTTCGTCACTGACACGTAAGCGGGCGATAGTTGAGGCGGTAAAGTTTCGTGCCGTTTCGTAGTCCATCTGTCCAACCGTCGATGCCAGTGTCTTGCACACGCGCAACGCTTGAGGAGCACTACTAAGCAATTCCTGTGTCGCTTTTTGTACCGCGTCATCGAGATGTTCAAGTGGCACTACGGAATGCACAAGGCCAATCTCACGCGCACGGGCCGCACTAAAACGTTCACCTGTGACAAAGAGGACGCGAGCATTAGACACACTTATTTTAGACAATACAAACGGCGAGATAACGGCTGGCGCTATACCTAGCTTTACCTCGCTAAATGCGAAACGCGCACTCTCGGCTGCAATCGCGATATCGCACACAGCGACCAGACCAACACCTCCACCCATCGCCGTGCCATTGATGCGTCCCACGACTGGGCAGGGAAGCGTATTGATGAGCGCGAGTAGATCTGCGAGCCGCAAAGCATCGTTCAGGTTTTGCTCTTCCGTAAATGCCGTTGCCGATTGCATCATGCTGAGATCAGCACCTGCGCTAAACGAAGGCCCCTCGCCTGTCAGAACCACACCATGCAATTGCTCGTTTTTCCCTAACTCAGTAAGCGCCGCGATCAGTTCCTCAATAATCTGCCCGTTGAACGCATTATGCACTTCTGGCCGCCGTAGCGTTACAGTAGCGATGCGCCCCTGAGAACTGTGCTCAACCGAGATAAAGGTATAGGAAGTATGCTGTTGTGTCATAATCTTGCCCTCTTCGTATCGTTACATTCTGAATACGCCGAATGGTGTTTCGGGCATTGGTGCGTTCAACGATGCCGCTATGCCAAGTGCCAGTACATTGCGCGTGTCACACGGATCGATGATACCATCATCCCATAGGCGAGCGGTGCTAAAGTATGGGTTGCCCTCTTCCTCGTACTTATCGAGCACAGGCTGCATAAATTCCTGTTCCTCCTCCGCGCTCATCGTTTTGCCTCGTGCCGCCAGGTTATCCTTACGGACCGTCGCTAACACGGTTGCAGCTTGCATTCCGCCCATCACCGAGATACGCGCATTGGGCCACATCCATAGTTGACGTGGCGAATAGGCGCGTCCACACATACCGTAGTTGCCAGCCCCAAACGAGCCACCGATCACGATGGTAAACTTCGGTACTGGCGCGTTCGCGACCGCCATCACCATCTTCGCCCCGTCTTTGGCGATGCCCCCGTTTTCGTATTGGCGTCCAACCATAAAGCCCGCGATATTTTGCAGAAAGACGAGTGGTGTACGTCTCTGCGCGCATAGTTCAATAAAATGCGTCGCCTTGAGTGCGCTTTCCGAGAAAAGGATACCGTTGTTCGCGATGATGCCAACAGGATAGCCCATAATATGCGCAAAGCCACACACAAGCGTTGTCCCATACAATTCTTTGAATTCGTGGAAACGGCTCCCATCGACGAGCCGTGCGATAATCTCGCGCACATTGTAGCTTTTGCGATTATCCTTCGGCACTATCCCGTACAAGTCTCTCATGTCATAACGCGGTGCCTCCGGTTCGGCGATGTCCCACGGAATATGCTTGCGTCGATTGAGATGCGAAACAATGCTCCGACATATGGCGAGCGCGTGAGGATCGTTGAGCGCGTAATGGTCTGTGACACCAGAGATACGGCTATGCACATCCGCCCCGCCCAAATCTTCCGCGCTTACCTCTTCGCCCGTTGCGGCCTTCACAAGTGGCGGACCGCCCAGAAAGATTGTGCCATTGCCCTGTACAATCACCGTTTCGTCGCTCATCGCTGGCACATATGCACCACCCGCCGTACACGATCCCATCACCGCCGCAATCTGCGGAATACGCTGGCTCGACATACGCGCTTGATTGTAGAAGATGCGCCCGAAGTGGTCGCGGTCAGGAAATACGTCGGCTTGCAGTGGCAAGAAGGCACCGCCCGAATCGACGAGGTAGATGCAGGGAAGAGCATTTTGTTCGGCGATCTCCTGGGCGCGCAGGTGCTTCTTCACGGTCATGGGATAGTAGGTCCCACCCTTCACCGTGGCATCGTTTGCCACAATCATGCATTCCTGTCCCTCGATAAGCCCAATGCCCGTCACGATACCGGCAGAGGGCGCGTCGTTATCATACATATCATAGGCGGCAAGGGGGCTGAGTTCGAGAAAGGGCGTATCGGGGTCGCAGAGAAGTTCGACACGTTCGCGTGCTAGCAGTTTGTTCCGCTTGCGATGCTTGGCGATTGCGTCAGGTCCACCACCCTGCTGTACCTGTTGCATATGCTGACGCAGGTCTTCTAAGAGCGAGTGAAAGTAGGCTGTGTTCTCTTGAAATTCGGGGCTATTATGCTCTATATGGGTTTCGAGAATGCTCATGACTATTTGGATTCCTCTCAGCGACGATGATGAGCGAAGGGCAACAGAGAAACTCCGTTACCCTGTTATCTCAGCATAGCACCGCCTGTAACACGCGTCAAGCTAGAAGAGGCCGCCAGAAGGACCTTTTGAACGAGCCTGTTCAATGATGTGCATCTTTCCTATATCGGGAGCCTCTTGATATGCTGCCGCTACCTGCACCTCGATCTGTTGCGAGAGCGTTTCTATGGTTTGTCGTATCTGCTGCTCCTGAGTCAAAAGCGCATCAATACGATCAAGAAAACGTTGTATCGCTTCATATGAAGAGGGAACTTGAATGCGTCTACGAGCCTCGGCCCAGGAACGCCCTTGAAGCTCTGGATGAAGTTGTGTTAGGTATAATTCGAGATAGCGTAAGAGTTCGGGTGACGCTTCAAGGTATGTAAGAGGCTGACGCCGCAGTATCAAACGTCCATCGCGTAGCAGTGGCTTCTCTGCGATGATGCTTTCAACATCGCCGGAGAAACGCAAGTCTTGCCGGACAAGATAGGCTTGCACATCGCGATAGACGATAGTCGGGTCGGCTGCAATGGTTACGATATCCAGTTGTGCCGTTAATTGCTTATACTGTTCCTGTATAGCGTCAACAAGTTGCGCAATTTCTGCTTGTCGCTCTGTTGAAGCGACCTTGATAGGGAGGTGCTTCCACACGTCGGGATAGATGCGTCCCTCTCTCGTCCCTTCGAGTCTATTCGCCGCGAGATAATTGCGTATAAAGCGACTGTTAATGACGCCGAGCAGATAGCGCAGATCGAAGAGGTTTGAAATAGGGCCGAGGCTACCTGCGATAGTAGCCACCTGTCGCGACTCACGCAACACCGTCTTGATGACCTTTTCCTCTATTGCACCCGCCTCTTCCAACGCCTTCCACGGAACCACGACTTGCACACTGTGGTTGGCGAATAATCCCGTTCGATCATAATAGCCGCCCGATGTCTCTCCCAAAAGCAGTTTCTCCGGTGTGCGAAATAACGCTATATGCCGTCGTCGGCGCATCTGTGGCAGGTACTTTTCGTAAGCCATAAAACGTATTCTACGCAAGTAGTACCTGTCTATATCATTCCCAAGAACACCATCTTTGGTGTATTCTGCAGGACGAGTTGAGGTCGTTGCCGGTGGTAGAAATACGTCATCAAGCGTAAACAGCTTTTTGCGTTGCCCGTTAATTACTGTGTCGAGGCTCTCTTTGCTTTGTGCCTCAACGCCTGTGCCAATGTAGACAATAGCGCAGAGTGGAATGCTTCCCTCCGCTAAACTTTGATCGAGAAGACGGTCATAGCGCCACCGGAAAAGCTGACCATTGGCGTCAAGCTGTTGTATAACTGGCAGCGTTTCAAAGCGCGCACCATTCGCTTGTATATGTCTGTGGCGTATGACCTCGTGCTCGTCGTCGGGAAGACGATTTTCTAGCAGGACAATGGTATTTTCGACTGCAGCATCCTGAAAGAGACGGAGACCAGGGAAAAAATCAATTTGTAGAATGCGATACTGACTACTGAGCAGATGCCGAAGCTTTTCCGCGTAGCCCTCGGTCTCGATACCCCTGGAAACAATCAGACCTAAACGTCCGGTCTCTGGTTTCAGGAATTGTAGGTTGCGCTCGAAAAACGGCACAAACAAATCCCAGCGCTGGTGCAAGAGATGATAGGTGCCAAAGTTCCACACTTCGTTTCGATAGAGCAGGTTATCGCTACTTTCGCCTGCGCTCACATAGGGTGGATTGCCCAGAAGATAGTCAAGTCCGCGCTCGTGAATATCGAGTCTTGTGAAATCGTTAGGCAGTCCCTTTGCATCCTTTATGCGTAAAATAGCGCGTTCATCTCTTGTCACAACACGCTCTGGTTGCTGCGATGTTCGCAGCGTCAAACGGTCGGTCGCCGTACCGTCAACAAGTGCGTGAACCTGCTCTGCCACCGTTGGCTCCAGCGCGTCCGTACAATAAATGTGAAAGCGATTGACGCTTCGTACAAGCTGCCCCTCTTCGTTTAGAAGAAGCGGCAGGCACTGGATGAGCAAGTTGATTTCGGCAAGATAACAGGCAAAAGGATTGAGATCAAAGCCGAGAAATGTCTCGGTGAGCAGTTGTAATGCGTAGTCGGCCTCAATCTCTTGTGCGGCAACGAGCCGTTGGAGAATTGCACTCTTGCGTGCGGCTGCCGTTACAAGAAATGTGCCACTGCCGCATGAAAGATCGCCCACGCTTTTTTCAAGAAATCCTCGCGCTTTTCTTTCGTCAGCCTCGTTTCCCGCAGGAATGCTAAGAGAATCGAGCATATAGCCTACAATCTGCGGCGGCGTATAGAACTGACCTTTCTCGCTACGATCCTTTGTCTCGATATAGCCCTCGTTATATACTCGCCCCAGCACATCGGAACTCAGTCCTTGAAAATTGTAGCGATTGAGCAGGTCAAACAAGGCAAGAATGCTGTACTCATCCAGCGCGAACCAGTCGTAGAGTTCTTGTTTGCCAAAGAAGTTATGATAGACAGAACGGGCGCGCTGATACGTTTCCTCAAGTAGTCGCAAGTATGTATCTTTGATACCAGCTAAGAGTTCATCGCGATACGCTTCGTAGCGTGTAAAGGGACCGTTAGAAATGCGGCGCGGAATGAGTTCATTGTCTTCGCACACACGCACAAAGAACAGGCGAACAAAGGAAATGTACGCTGTTTGTAGACAAAACTCATCCTGTGGATAGCGAAAAACTCCGTGCGTACTTGCTCTCCAGGAGAGATATGCTTCAACTGTTTTCTTGCTCAGTTCGTACTCTTCCTCAAGCGTTCGCAGATACTCGTAGTGTACTTGTAGTAACGCGGTGAGGTCGTCCAAGCCTTGTGTTGGCGGCAGTATACGTATCGACCGTGTTATATTTTTGTCGACCAGCGATGTTTGACTGAGTTGGTAGTTCGCGAGCAACGTTTGCGCTTGTTGCAGGTACTCACTTTCAAATGCTGAAATATTTCCGTTTATAAAGTACTTTTCTGCGAGAGACAAGAGAAGCTGAACAAGTTCATGCCGGAGCATCTCCGTTCCAGTCATCTGGAATACTGGCCCAAACGTTCCCACGTTTTCTGCTGAGCGTTGCAACACATCCTGAAAGATACGACTATCACTACTGCTGGTAAAGAGGCTGCGTTGTTGATATTCCTCGTAACGCTGTTGTAGCAACGAAAACTGAGCGCGAATAGTCTCGCGCAACGCATTGAGAACCTCTTTAATTTGTTGTACCAGTGTTTCTACGACCCTCGGCTCTTGCAGTGATGCAACGTGATAGTATGCATTGTTCGCAAGATGTTGCCGGAATACCTCTGTCTGCTCCCAGCGTAGCGCGTCGAGATAGTAGAGTGTAAGCGAAAGTGCCTGGCGCAGGAACGCATGGTCTTTCAGACGTTGCTCAACAATGACAGGTGTGCTTGCATCGCGAAGGAGTGTTGCTAACTCAATCAGGCTGAATGATGCTAGAGGTTCGCGTCCCACCGCAAAGTCAAAGAGATGCCATTCGTCGCCATTTGTAAGCACACCGAGATAGAGTCCTGCTTGCGAGAGATAGCGTTCGAGTTGCTCGACGGGTGTCTCCTGTTTGCGTTGCATCGCTGCCAGATTTCGTATGGATGAACTTTTCGTCTCAACAATCGCTATTCTACGTGTATGCTTTTGTTTGCCATGTAGCACAAGGTCGAACCGTTCTCTACTTTCATATTCGATCTGAAGAGGCTCGTAGTTGAATGCTGGCAGAATACGTTCGCGAATCAGTGAGGCGCGTAGCTCATGTTCGTCTCCTGTGTTGCGTGGAGTACGAGCGAAGTAGGTAAAGACATCATCGCCAGTTCCGGGAGATCGCCAGGAAGTATATGCCTGTACTAATTTAAGTGCGAATGTTGCTACATCGGTAAATTGGGGTAAATTCACAAACGTATTTGGCTGCTGCATAGCACCTCAATATGTTTTCGATAAAATAGAAAGAACTATGCGCAGTATAGTGGGTTGTATGAGCGAGGTCAAGGTTCTGCCAACTGCTCCCAAAAATGTGGTGAGGGTCTGGTGTTCACCAGACCCTCGTTTCATTCATCTTCTTACATCTCCTGTTCACATATCGTGTCCTAATCAGACGAGATCAGAAAGTAGTGATAGTGTTCAGTCGAAGCCTCTGTATTTCTCTGACGATTCGGAGCGAGTGTCGCTTAAAGACGTTGCAATGTCCGCAAAGGACGTTTTTTATATGCACTGTCAAGTCGAATACTCTCAGATATTCAGAGGGTTAGCTCGCCCGCATCTACGGGCACTACTGGTCAATCTGAAATACTACTCCGAGTAAGCGAATTGGTTTCTTCATTGACCACATGCTGTGACTCCTTTCGGATTACCGTGCAAGGCGTTAGCCAAGTGCCAGAGTATTTTCGTTTCCCTGGATTGCACTCCATCTCTTGGAGAACATTTAAAGATTACCATGCAGATTCCTGAAAGTCAATCCTCTATTCCATTGGGCAAGGATTTCTTATTTGTTTCTAAGGAAAGAAAGAGTAGTCCAAAGAGTAATCCGTTTTACATAGTATGACGTATGTTCTTATGGTACCGGGTTAAAGGGGGGGATGGCGTAGAAGAGCAAGCTTATGGTTCCACTTCAAACCACGGCGCTTCTACCGCTCTAAAAACCTTGGAGTGGGTACCACGACCTTTTACAAATCACTGTACATATATAGAAAGATTCCCACTGGCAAGGAAGTTGAGATTGCTATACCTCCTCTCCTTCCTTCTCTGGTCCTGATAAGAGTTCAGA
>CAXTUE010000158.1:0-9300 GCA_964247355.1 uncultured Ktedonobacteraceae bacterium
TGAGTAGCTATGTCGATGTCCCAGCAACACACATGCTGTGCCTGAATGCAGGCGGGGCCCTACTTGCTAATGAACAAGTCGAAACGTTAGCGGATGGTGTCAAATTAGCGCGTACCACATTACGTGAGGGCAAGGCAAAGCAGAAGCTTGCCGATGTCATTGCTTGCACACAACGTCAGGTGTCCCATGTTTCTTGATCGCATTGTCACCCAAACACGCGCTGACCTGGTACAGCGCAAAATTGACCAACCACTAGAAGAACTACAGCGTCTCGCTGTAGAACAACCTCTTCCACGCGATTTTTTAGCAGCTTTCACGCCGCGTTTCCGTGTTAGCTTGATAGCCGAAGTCAAGCGCGCTTCGCCGTCAAAAGGCATGCTTGCGCCACTCCTCGATCCAGTAGAGATAGCAAGAACCTACGAGGCAAACGGAGCCTCGGTTATCTCTGTGCTGACCGAGCCGCACTTTTTTCTTGGCTCACCAAAATACCTGACGGCGATCAAACAAGCAGTACGTATTCCGGTGTTGCGCAAAGACTTTATCGTCGATGACTATCAGGTATATGAGGCACGAGCGTGGGGGGCTGACGCTATTCTGCTGATTTGCGCTATTCTGGACGATACGCAACTTCGACATCTGCTCTCGCTTGCTCACGAACTGCATATGCATTGTCTTGTTGAAGTACATACACGCGAGGAAGCACAACGAGCTGTTGATGCTGGCGCAAGAGTGATCGGCGTCAATAGTCGCGATCTGGTCACGTTCAAGATGAACCCATACCTCATACGGGATATTCGCTCTATTATTCCTCATAGCAGAAAGTGGCATACATTCCGCAGCCGATGCTAGACGACTTGCGCGCTACGATGTGCAGGCTATGCTTGTCGGTGAGTCGCTGGTTGTCTCAAACGATGTGCCCGCGCAGATGCAGATGTTACTACAGGGAGCAAACGCCAGTACGCAGGTAAAAATCTGTGGTCTGCGTCAGCCCGAACATATCCAGACGGCGATAGAAGCGGGTGCCGATATGCTTGGCTTCATTTTCTACTAACCTAGCCATCGCTATATTCAGCCTCAACAGGTACGGGAGACACTTGCCACAGCTCTTTCGACCTTAAAAGAACAGCAAGTCTTGCCCGACCTCGTAGGTGTCTTTGTCAATAAAGAGATTAACTTTATCAACGACGTGGTTGAGCAGGCAGGGCTACACTACGTGCAACTACATGGCAATGAGTCGCCTGAATTTTGCCAGCATCTCACACGTCCCGGAATTAAAGCGATACCACTCAAGAGCACGGAGGACCTCACACAAGTAGAGCAATACAAAAATGTTGCATGGCGACTTTTGCTCGATACGCCTACTCCAAATTGGGGCGGGACAGGCATAGCGCACGATTGGGAACTTGCAAGCACTATCGCACAAGAGACGCGCATTCTTCTAGCTGGCGGCTTAACATCGGAAAATGTTGGACAGGCAATCCAGCAAGTCCAGCCGTGGGGAGTTGATGTCAGTAGTGGTGTTGAAACACAGAAACAAAAAGATACTTCAAAAATACGTGCATTTCTGGAGAATGTACGCGCAACAACGATAGAGAGAGAAGAGCATGCAAACACAAGATAAAGCAACCTATCAGCACAATGTCTACCCAGATGAGCGTGGACGTTTCGGTGCGTTCGGCGGTAAATTCGTTCCTGAAAGCCTCATGTCAGCATTGACAGAACTAGAGAATGCATACAATCAATCGCTGCAAGACACTGAATTTCAAGCAGAGTTAGACGCTCAACTACGCAGTTTTGTTGGGCGTCCTACCACGCTTCACTATGTTCCGCGCTTCTCCGCGATGGTGGCACCCGATGTGAAGATATATCTCAAACGCGAAGACCTTGCCCACACAGGCGCGCATAAGATCAATAATGCGCTGGGACAGGGCTTGCTTGCGAAACGCATGGGAAAGAAACGTATTATCGCAGAAACGGGCGCGGGACAGCATGGCGTGGCAACCGCGACGGTATGCGCCATGCTTGGCCTTGAGTGTATCGTCTACATGGGCGACGTAGATATCGAACGGCAATCGCTCAATGTCTTTCGTATGAAACTGCTAGGAGCGAAGGTTCAGCCTGTTAGCAGTGGCACACGCACACTGAAAGATGCCACCAACGAGGCTATTCGCGATTGGGTGACAAACGTCGAGACAACCTACTATATTCTTGGATCTGCAGTTGGCCCACACCCCTATCCACGTATTGTGCGCGACTATCAATCCATTATCGGAACCGAAGCGCGTCAGCAAATTATGCAACAGGCTGGGCGCTTGCCCGATATGATCGTTGCCTGCGTGGGCGGCGGCAGTAATGCGATAGGTATATTCTACCCCTTCGCGGATGCACCGGAGGTCAAGCTTATCGGAGTCGAGGCCGGTGGTGCAAGCTCAAAAGTGGGCGAACACGCCGCCACGCTCTCGTTAGGCAAGCCAGGAGTGCTACATGGTGCATTGAGCTATCTCCTGCAAGATGCTGATGGACAGGTACTCGATACACAAAGCATTTCCGCAGGTCTCGATTATCCGGGCGTTGGCCCCGAACATAGCTACATGCGCGACTCAGGACGTGCCACCTATGTCTCCGCAACCGATGCAACCGCATTACGTGGTCTGCAAGCATTGAGCCAGACCGAGGGCATCATTCCAGCGCTGGAACCCGCGCACGCACTCGGCTATCTGCTCGAAATTGGCGAGCAGGGCAAAATTCCCGCCAATTCGCTGATTGTCGTCAACCTGTCAGGACGTGGTGATAAAGACGTGATTACGGTGGCAAAAGCACTGAACGTGAATGTGTAGGAACATGTTATGAGTACTTTTCAATATGACCCGGAGATACTGACGCGCTACCCAACGACGGTCGGAGGCGTTATCCTGGCGCAAAACATTACGAACAGACCTACACCAGAGAGCCTGCAAGCTGCCTATTTTGCAGAGCAAAAGGCAGTCCTACAACGTATTGGTCAAACGCCTCTGAGCCAGATTGCGTCGCTTTCTGCATGGCGCGGTGTCTTTCGTAGCTTTGGTATCGACCCAACGCAATACCGTAGTGCTGCTGAAGCTCTGCTCCGGCGTCTCACGAAAAAAGGGGATATTCCGAGCATCAACACGTTAGTTGATATTGGAAATCTCGTAAGCATTCGCTATGCCCTGCCCGTTGCGGTGTTTGATACGCAAACATTGCAAGAACCTGTTACCGTACACTTCGCCAAAGGCACGGAGCGTTATACAACATTGGGACAGGACGAAGTGGAACATCCAGAAGTCGGCGAGGTTATCTTCTCAGATGAGACAGGGCTTGTTATAGCCCGTCGTTGGTGCTGGCGGCAAAGCGAACAAAGTGCCGCGCAAGCATCAACCACAAACACGATTATCACCGTCGAAGCTCATCATGAAAACGGACGCAACGACGTACAGGCAGCACTTAACGATCTACTCGAACTTCTGCGCGAGTATGCCAACGGCAATTTTACGTTCGGTATCTTAGATGCTACACATCCATCAATATCGAATTCAGAGGTTAAAGATGACACAGCTCATTGATCTTAGTCACATTCTTGAACAAGGTATGCCTGCTTATCCAGGTTTGCCAGAACCACAGTTTCACACGTTCTTTACGCATGAAGAAAGTGCTAGCCGAGGGACGTATGCCCCAGGCACAACGTTTCAAATCGCGACTTATGAGATAGGTGGTAACACTGGTACATATGTCGATGCCCCCTTTCACCGTCATCCACAAGAGCACGATTTGGCGACACTAGACCTTGAGCAGTTAGCAAACATACCAGGAATTGTTGTTATGGCCCCGCACGATGCTGCGATAGGACCAGACATATTTCAGGGGCTTGACCTTGCACATAAAGCTGTTCTCATTCGCACCGATTGGTCAACGCACTGGGGAAATTCTGACTATTTCCGCTCTGGTCCTTTCTTAACTGCTGATGCATCGCGTTTTCTGGTAGAGGCGAATGTGATGCTGGTTGGGATAGACTGTGCGAACATTGACGACATGGGCGATACGGCCCGACCTGCACATACGATTTTGCTTGCGGCAGATATACCGATTGTGGAGCATCTCTGCAACCTGCAGCACCTCCCGATATCCAACTTTCGCTTTTTCGCTGTTCCACCAGCAATTCAAGGTGGCACATCGTTTCCTATACGTGCCTTCGCAATTACTGAATAAACAAGGAGTTATCATGGAACTTACTCACGAGGTTACAGCAGACGCACCAGACACATCAACGCCAGCAACTACAATCACACAAGCTTTCATACAGGCACGGGAGGCAAAGCGTGGTGTGCTTATTCCATACTTTATGTGTGGCTATCCTTCTGCTCAGCAAAGTGTTGAAATCATACTTGCGGCAGCCGAGGGAGGAGCCGATATCATTGAGCTAGGGATGCCCTTTAGCGATCCATTAGCGGACGGCGCGACTATTCAACATGCAGGACATATCGCGCTAGAGCGTGGCATGAGCATTCGCGGTTGCATGGACATCGCCCACCAAGTTTCGGCGAAAAGTGCTGTTCCCTTGCTACTTATGGGTTACTACAACCCAGTGATGGCGTATGGCTTGGACCGCTTTTGTGTCGATGCGAAAGCTAATGGCGTCAATGGTCTTATCATTCCAGATTTACCAATGGAAGAGGCACAACCCCTACTTGAAGAGGTCAAAAGAAATGGCCTTGCCCTGATCTTTCTAATTCCACCAACTACACCTGATGAGCGTATCGCGCAAGTTGCGGAACTTACAGCGAGCGAAACGGGTGGCTTTGTTTACTGCGTCTCGCTAAGTGGTGTTACAGGTTCACGGACATCACTACCACCACATCTACAAAGCTTTATTCAACGCGTTAAAGGCTATACGAAAGACTTACCAATCGCTATCGGCTTTGGCCTGTCTACTTCTGAACATATCGCTGAAGTTACAAGTTACGCTGACGGTGCGGTTGTTGGCAGCGCGCTCGTACACCTTATTGATCGCAGTACGGACGGAACACAGGCCGATGCGGTAAGACACTATATCCAGAGTCTGCGTAAAAAATAGGACACAACACACATATCTTCTATGCCTGATACTGTGTACACTTGAGGCTAATCAGGTATAGTGCATACTTGCCCATATCTCGTACAATAATCATACTTGTATTTCGCTTTGCAGGGAGCGCAGAGAAAGATAAACAAGCAGAAAGGGGTAGGTATGTATTGTCGAGGTATCCGGGGGGCAACAACTGTTGAGCGAAATGACCGTGAGGAGATTCTCGCGGCAACGACAGAACTGTTACAATTACTGGTAGAGCGCAACGAATTGCAAACAGAAGATGTCACCAGTGCAATCTTTTCCGTGACGGATGATTTGGATGCGGAATTTCCCGCACTTGCGGCTCGTGCATTAGGTTGGACGGAGATTGCATTGATGTGTATGCGCGAAATTCCGGTGCCGGGAAGTCTAACCAAGTGTATTCGTATCCTCTTACATGTCAACACAGAACGCCGCGCATCGGATATGCAGCATGTCTATATTCGCAATGCGGTAAACCTGCGTCCAGGTTTCAGTAGCAAAAGCCGTTAGTAGTGCGTCTTGAATAGAAAGATACTTGTATGGGTCTCATTCATGATGCCCTGTAATGTATAACATCCAGGGATGTACAACATCCTGTAGTGTAAAGAAACAACTGTTATCAGGCAATCATGACAAAGGCGTTACGATGTGCCGGAGTGCTGGCAATTGTGCGCCAGCTTTGTTGTATCGAGTTTTCGTAAAGGAGCTATTTTCATGATTGTCGTGATGAAGTCGTCAAGTAGTGATGAACAGATCAACCACGTAATGTCGTTTTTGGCGAAGCATGGCTTGTCCGGCCATCCGTCAAGCGGCGTCGAGCGCACCATTATCGGAGTGCTGGGCGCGGTTGGACCTTCGGGCGCCCCTGGCAGTATTGGTGGCATTAATCCCGCGCTCGGTGAGTCATTGGAAGGCTTGCCGGGAGTCGAGAGCGTACTGCGTGTCTCTAAGCCATATAAACTGGCAAGCCGCGAGTTTCATCCCCAGGACACCGTTGTCGATATACCAGTTGCCTGTGTCAAAGAGGGTGTGGTACATGTCGGCGGCAAAGAAGTGGTCATGATGGCTGGCCCCTGTACAGTCGAGAGCGAAGAGCAGCTTATGACGACCGCCGAGGCGGTACGTAAAGAGGGTGCCGTTATTCTGCGCGGTGGTGCTTTCAAGCCATCAACCTCGCCCTATGGCTTCCGTGGCATGGGAGAAGCTGGTTTAAAGCTGCTGGCGAAGGCGCGTGCTGAGTTCGGCATGGCGATCATCACCGAGGTCATGACACCGACCGATGTACCAATGGTGTGCGAATACGCCGACATCTTGCAAATTGGTACGCGCAACATGCAGAACTACATGCTGCTTGACGAGGTAGGACGGACGAACAAGCCAGCAGTTCTCAAACGTGGCATGTCCGCCACCTTTGAAGAGTGGCTACTGGCGGCTGAATATATCCTCTCGCAGGGCAATCGCAACGTTATCCTGTGCGAACGTGGTATTCGTACCTTCGAGAAAATCACGCGTAACACGATGGATATCAGTGCCATTCCGCTTATCAAGCAACTCTCGCACTTGCCTATCATCTCCGATCCCAGTCAGGGCACTGGTCGCCGCGACCTTGTTGGACCAATGTCGCTCGCATCCGTCGCTGCTGGCACCGATGCGCTGTTGATAGAGGTTCATCCCAATCCCGATGAGGCATTGAAAGATGGAGCGCAATCGCTGACTATCGAGCAATTCCGAGAACTGATGCCACAGGTTGAGAAGATTGCAGAGGCTGTTGGACGCAGGTTTGTGAAGGAATAGCAAAATTTGTTCGCTCAGGGGTGCAAGAGCAGAGGAAATGCATTCTTCTCTGTTCTTGCACCCCTGAACGATCACTCTTATTTGGTATCGTGCAACACTTGCGGCAACTCTTTGTCTTTTGCGATGAAACGGATAGACAAGGAATTTACGCAGTGACGCGTGTTCTTGTCAGTTAAACGCTCACCTAGAAAAACGTGGCCTAGATGCGCTCCACAGTTGGCGCATTCGATTTCGGTTCGATAGCCATCGGGGTCGGGCAGACGTTTGACCGCGTTGGGAAAATTATCGTCAAAGCTAGGCCAGCCACAGCCGGAGTCGAATTTTGCTTTTGCGGTAAAAAGTGGGTTGTTGCAGCGACGACAAACGTACGTACCATCTTTAAAAAAGTGGTCATATTCGCCACTAAACGGTCGCTCGGTGCCTTTATGTACAATAATGCGCTCTTCTTCAGCCGTTAATTTATTCATGGTTCGCTCCTGGAAAGAATATATAACTCTACAATACAACTGTATATTTTATGCTAGTACACTAGTACATAGGATAACACGTGTCAGGGAAGATAACATTCCCCTCCTTACAATACTTGTTGATACGCCTTCTGTAACGGTTCGATGATTTCTTGCGCCACCCTATGTGCGATTTGTTCGGGATAGGGTGGTCTTAGGTTCAGGACGATATGGGTTACACCGTTGTCTATGAAGCTTTGAACCATTGTAATTGTACTCTGCATGTCGTTTGGATTGACCAATGCTTGTATCGAACGTTCGATGGTCAAGGGGTCGCGTCCAATTTTAGCACAGTGACCGTCAAGTACCTCGCTCTTGTGTTTGAAGGACTCGACGGGACCGCCAGCGAAGTTCCAGATGTCTGCGTATTTCGCGACCATACGCAGTGTGAGTTGCTCACCACCGCCTCCGATTGTGATGGGAGGATGGGGCTTTTGCACTGGCTTTGGTTCGCAATAAGCACCTTTAAGCTGGTAGTACTTACCATCAAAATCAGATGCCGTTTCTGTCCATAATAGGCGAAAGACTTCACATGCCTCGCCCATACGTTTGATACGCTCACCGGGTTCGTAGAGAGGAATGCCGTAGGCACTGTGCTCTAATTCGTTCCAGCCCGCACCAATGCCGAAATCGAGGCGTCCCTTTGAGATGATGTCGATGGTTGCGGCCATGTTCGCTAGCACAGCTGGATGACGATAGGTGTTGCCCGTGACCATTAAGCCAACACGAAGACGTTTGGTTAAAGCGGCATATGCTGATAACAACGTCCATCCTTCAAGGCATGGACCAGTTGGATCATCGCCAAGCGGCATAAAGTGATCGAACAACCATGCATGTTCAATTGACGGCACTTCGTCGGCTTCGAGCCAGACACGGAGCATATCTTCGTAGGTTGTGTTTTGAGGTGCCGTTTTTATACCGAAGCGTAAAGGTTTCTTGTCGGCCATTGCTAGCTCTCCTTTTGCTGCTGTGCTGCCGTTTCTTTGCTGAACCAGACCCGCATAAACAGGTCGGGGTATGCGATAACGAGTTTGTCGCGATCAACAATTAATTCAGCTTGATAGCCACTAGGATATCCGTTGTACTGATAATGCTCACCATCATCGTTGCTCTCTAAGTATGTGTAACGCTGTTTTACAGCTGTGACTTGCATGGTCGGCACGTTGATATAGGCAACGTCTATCTCCGCAATCTCACCGGCGGCTAAGCCTAAGCGTTGTATAGCAATGGTATTGGTGAAGGGCGTTGCTGAGATGTCTACGTCAATGCAACCATCTAATTCTATAACATGCTGGCCTGTCCCTGTCGTCCAATGGCCTTTACCATCGGCTTTCAGGTGTAACTGAGGAATGGACTTGTCCAGGATGTCTACACGAACTTCGCTGGTATGCCAGGAGGTATCGCAATGAACGGTGTAACGGATGCGATGGGGAACATTTTCTTTTACCGCGAGAATTAGGCCATTTGCGGTGTAGCCGTGTTGACCCTTTATGAGTTGTAGGTGTTCCATGCCTGGTTCGTTCAGGCGAGACCAGATGACGTTTCGTTCCATAGGTACCTCTCGTGGGAACACATTATGCTCTTTAACCAAATGATGTGGATAGGCCGATGGTAGGGACCGCATTCATCACGTCCGTTTCGCGGTTGAAAGGCCAAGATGGACGTGATGAATGCGGTCCCTACAGGTCGTGTATCTCCATCAATTCATCTAAAAACACGTTAAATGCGTTCGAGCGGGATGAAGCCGAGTACGCGTAGGGCGTTGTCCATTGTTTGTACAGTGGCACGTACTAGAGAGGCGCGGAACGCTTTGATGTGCTCGTTGGTTTCTTTCAGGATTGGTGGCGTGTGCTCGTAGAAGTCGCTGAAATGGGACGCCAGTTCGTAGACGTAGGT
>CAXTUE010000159.1:0-9275 GCA_964247355.1 uncultured Ktedonobacteraceae bacterium
TAGTAGGGTAGTCCCCTTGTGGGCGTCCGTTTCCGAATAAGCTTGGCTACGCCTTTTTCTTCTGCTGTTCGGCTAACTCTTTGACGCGTTGCACCTGATCTTTGTGGCAGATAACGGTCGTGTTCTCCATTTCAACCACAATCACATCCTCCATGCCAATCGTAAAAATTTGGCGTGATGTGTTGTTATACACAACCATGTTCTGGCTATCCAGTCCGGTGTGATTACCAACTCCACGAATGCCTTGCTCATTTGCCGGGAAGAGTGCGCCATACTGTTCCCAGTTGCCGACATCATTCCAACTCAGATCGGCGGGAATGACCACGAGGTTGCGCGTCTTTTCCAGGATGCCGTAGTCAATTGAAATACTTTGCAGTGTGGGCCACAGTTCGTCAAGCATCGCCTGTCCCTGCGCTGTCTCCATCGCGTCGACAAGCGCGTCGATCTTGCGCATCAGTTCCGGCAGGTGTTCGCGCAGTTCTGTCAGCACAGCACCAACTTGCCAGATAAAGATACCAGCGTTCCAGACATAGTGACCGTCGCGCAAGTAGCTTTGTGCTGTAATCAAATTTGGCTTCTCGACAAAACGCTCAACGCTATATGCCTGATGCCCGTAACCCTCATCCACCTCTTCTGCGAAACGGATATAGCCATAACCCGTTTCAGGCGAGGTTGGCTTGATACCAATTGTGACAAGGCGCCCCTGTTCCGCCAACTCGTTGGCGAGATGCAGAGTTCGCAGTAGTGACTCGACATTGAGGATAACGGCGTCCGCGCTAAATATCGCCATGACCGCCTGCGGGTCTTTCTTCGCTATGGTTGCGGCGGCCCATGCAATGGCCGGAGCAGAATTACGTCCCATAGGCTCGCGCAAAATGTGCTGTGCTGGCACCGTTGGCAGGTGCTCCTGCACAAGGTCCGCCATACTACGTCCGACACGCGCCAACGTCTCTTGAATCATGCTCTTACCGTTTGGCAATGGCAAAAACTGCTTAGGAAATGTAGGCGTACTAAGCGGCCACAAACGCGTACCACTACCCCCCGCCAAAATAACTGTATTCAAATGCTCCATCTATATACAATCCTCTCAATAAGATTTTTAACTGCTCCTTATAGTATTGTACACGAGTCACGAATGTATAACGAACGAATTATGATACGAGGATTGTATAGGCGTTTTGGGAGAGTGTCAATCAAAAATTACTACAGCATTTCTTCCTCTTGACATACCATAGGGGGGTATGGTAAAAATATAGAAGAACATGTAGTGGCTAAAAGGAGTTTTTATGGATCCGTCACTGAACGAGCAAAAAATGCAAGAGGTATTAGATAGGTTAGCACGTATTGAAGGGCAGATACGAGGAGTGGGTAAGATGATTCAGGAACATCGACCTTGCGATCAAGTTCTCGTTCAAGTGATGGCTGCTCGTGCTGCGTTGGAAAAAGTTGCTGCCACTGTTGTCTCGTCTGGTATCGATGAGTGCTTGTCGTTACCACCGGAACAGGCACGTGAGAAAATTCACCGAAGTATACAGTTGTTCGCGAGAGTATAAACAAGAACTGTTTATACTCTTTTTTTACATTAGTTATACCTTACCGGGGTATAGTATAGAGTCAATCAAAGAGAAGGAGAAACATATGTTCGAGCGAATTTTTGGAGGCAAAGTATCAAATTCGGATACTACGAATGAGGCTGATGTTACGAGTGCGCAAAAACTTCAACAAGAGGGTGCGCAACTTATTGATGTACGTGAGCCGTCTGAGTTCGCATCTGGTCATGCAAAAGGAGCAAAGAACATTCCATTGGGGCAACTTGCTCAACACCTGAACGAAATTCAGCAGGACAGAACTATTCTTGTTATCTGTCAGAGCGGCAACCGGAGTCGGTCGGCACAGGGATTGCTGCGGCGTCAAAACATTGCGGATGTTCGCAATGTACGAGGTGGTACATCCGCATGGCGTGCCGCTCGCCTTCCTATGGAGTAAACTTGATGGAACAGGTGATTATTCCTCTCATCTTTGGATTTCTTGTCGGTCTCGCACTGGGTTTGGTTGGTGGTGGTGGCTCTATCCTGACCGTTCCTATTCTTGTATATATAATGGGTGAGAGCGTTCATCTGGCAACGGGAACGGCACTAGCGATTGTCGGAGCAAATGCTCTGATTGGTGCATGGGATCATGGACGAGCAGGACGCGTTCATCTTCCGATTGCATTATTGTTTGGAGGAGTGGGAATCGTTGGTGCCTTCGTTGGAACATGGTTTAATCACCTGGTTTCTGGTCGTATCATTCTGCTTGGATTTGCAGTTTTAATGCTCATTGCCGCCGTTGCGCTAATGTTGGTACCCTTGAATGGACGGCAAATGGTACTACGTCAACAAGCGTGGTCATGGAGTGTTCTTGGAACAGGAGTGCTTGTTGGTGTGTTGACAGGCTTCTTTGGCGTTGGCGGTGGGTTTCTCATTATCCCCGCTCTGGTCTTGGTACTTGGTTTATCAATGCGTTTAGCCGTTGGTACATCCCTGGTTATTATTGCCATTAACGCAGCAGCAGCCCTTATTGGACACATCCGTTTCGGCGGTATCGATCTGCCGGTAACGTTACTTTTCGTACTAGGGGGCGCGTTTGGCTCAATCCTTGGTAGTAGAGTTAGTACTCGATTAGATGAGCAACGTTTACGTATTGGCTTTGCTATCCTTATTGTCCTGATCGCGCTTACCGTGATAGTGCGCACCTGCTTTGGAAACGTCGCAACCATTTGAGAGACTCTTTGGTGAGGAGAAAAATAATGTATATCCAGCAGTTCTTTGTTTCTGGTTTAGGTCATGCCAGCTACCTGATCGGTGATGAAAGCGCAGCAGAAGCCGCTATCATTGACCCTCGACGAGATACCGATGAATATCTCACCATCGCTCGCGCTCAAGGATTTCGTATCACCCATGTCTTCGAGACGCATCTCCATAACGATTTTGTTTCAGGTGCGCGTATGCTTGTTGCGGTTACGGATGCAATTCATCATATACCTGCTGGTGCTCAAGCGAGCTATTCTCATACTCCCGAATATGAGGGGAACGAAGTTTTTCTGGGTCAGGTCGTCATTCGAGCATTGGAGACACCCGGACACACGCCTGAACACGTCAGTTATGTAGCCATTGATAGAAGTCGTGCGGATGTGCCGGTAGCACTCTTTACTGGCGGGAATCTGCTGGTTGGTAGTGTGGGTCGCCCTGATCTATTAGGGCCAGAGATGGCGGAGATACTCGCGCCTGCTCTTTATCACTCGTTACATGATAAACTCTTGCGGTATGCGGATTATGTTGAAGTATATCCTACGCATGGAGCAGGATCGTTGTGTGGACGAGGTATCAGTGCGAAGCGTACCTCGACTATTGGTTACGAGCGATATTTTAATCCTGCTTTACAGCATACTACGGAGGAAGCGTTTGTCGCCCATGTCCTCGCTGGCGATCCCAGCATTCCAGCCTATTATGCGCACATGCGTCCAATGAATCAGCAAGGACCAGTCCTTTTGATGGAACCGCCATTGCCCAGACCGATGACGCCTCATCAGGTAGAGCATGCGCTTGGACATGGCGCACTTGTTATAGATACACGTGACCCTTCCGCCTTTGGTGGTGCTCATATTCCAGGTTCGCTGAGTATTGGTCTTTCTCCTCTTTTCAGTACATGGGTTGGCTCACTGGTGCCAGCAGATATTCCCTTCGTTCTAGTTGTTGCGAACGATAGTGATTATGAAGAAGCAACAACGCAACTACGACGCATCGGCTACGCCGATCCAATTGGCTATCTCATGGGAGCAGTCATTGGATGGGTGGAGGCTGGTTTGTCAGTTTCTCAATTAAATCAGACCACCATTGCCACTTTACATGAGTCACTAAGTAGTGAGAAGTCTCCTATCCTTATTGACGTTCGCACACAAGGAGAGTGGCAAGACGGTCATGTACTAGGCGCACTTCATTTTCCTCTGATGAACATACTAACGAGGCTAGAAGAAGTTCCTCATCAGCCTTTGACCGTTATCTGTGGGTCCGGCTATCGCTCAACTATTGCGAGCAGTCTTCTCGCACGTGCAGGCTTTGACAGGCTAACCAACGTTATTGGAGGTATGAGCGCATGGACTTCTGCAGGGTATCCCACCACTATATAGGAAAAACACGAAGTTCGCTGAAACGGAATGTTTATAAAGCAGTGTAGCCTCCATCAATGATAAAGACTCCACCTGTTGCGAAGGAGGAAGCATCAGAAGCTAGGTAGAGTGCGATACCTTGGAGATCGTCTGGAGTGCCAAGCCTCTTCATTGGGGTTAAAGCGATCCATTCTCTTACCGTCTCGCCACCCGCTTCAACAACCGCCCTCGTCATCTCGGTTTGCATGTAACCAGGGGCAATCGTATTTACTCGAATGTTGTACTGTGCCCATTCAACGGCGAGGCTTTTCGTTAACATAATGACCCCCGCTTTGGAAGTGTTGTATGCAGCCTGATTGAGTGGCGTGTTTACAATCATTCCTGACATAGAGGAGATGTTGATAATCGACCCCTTCTTCTGCTGAATCATTCTTTTCCCTACCGCTTTGGAGACGAGAAAAACACCATTGAGGTTCACATCCATAACTCTCTGCCAATCAGAGAATTCTGTATCTTCTGCGTTGCCATTCAGGGGTATACCTGCGTTATTAAGCAGCACGTCAATTCTATGAAACCTCTCTACTATTGTCTGTACCATCTGCTCCACTTGCTCAGGCCGGGTAACATCTACCTGAATAGCCATTGTTTCTATGCCTTCTTTTTGCAACTCGTTCGCTGTCTTGTGCGCTTCCACAATGTTGCTATCTGCTATTACAATATGTGCCTTCGCCTCAGCGAGGGCGGTCGCCATCGCTTTGCCCAGTCCTCTCGCTCCCCCCGTCACCAGTGCTACATTCCCTTTCAACTGAAACTTGTCCATAATGCTCATCGTGTGTTCCTACTTTATCTTTCTAAAATCTGGTTCATGGCAATCGGTTTGTATCATATCTACCGCCGATTATATCACGCACTTCGTCATGGTGAGCCGAGGTATTTAGATGCAGGAACTTATGCTGTTTACCTCTCAATCTTCTCCACCAATGCTCGTTCTCACGTCTTTGCAAAACTCTTTTACCCATAACTCTTCAACAGCATCTAATATACTTTGCGGCAGTGGTGCTTTTTCCGTTGTGAGATTACATTCCACCTGCTCCATATTCCGCACTCCTGGAATGACTGCGGTTACAGCAGGATGACTGAGACAAAAACGAAGCGCAAGCTGTGCGAGAGGATATGCTGCCTCAATGGATGCCTTAAGATGTTCTACACGCTGAACCGTTCTTGTGAGCACATCGCCACGAAAAACACGCCTTCGCCAATCGGTCCGGTGAAATTTCATTCCCTCATGCCATGTACCGGAAAGCGCGCCAGAAGCAAGAGGAGTTCGTGCGATAATAGTCGTTTCATACTTTTGAGCGACAGGAAAGAGGTTTTCTGCGGCGCGTTGATCTAAGATACTATACGACGCCTCTATAATATCTACTTGTCCAGCCTTGATGACTTCGTTCGCTTCGTCCGGTCGATGATCGCTAACGGAAATACCGAATGTGCGGATTTTCCCTTGTTTTTGTAGGGCAAGCATCGTTTCATACCATTCAGTCTCTGCTCCCCACGAAGGACACCACGTTTGTAGGAGCAGACAATCAAGGCAATCCGTTTCTAAACGTCGCAGACTCGCTTCGGCTTGAGCAATAATGTGTTCGGCAGGGTATATATTCTGAATAAGGCGTACCTATCGCCGGCGACCAGGAATAGGAAAGCGGATAGACTTTCGTCAGCGTTGTAACATGTTGACCAAAGCTTTTGCATGCCAGCGCGACAAGTTTCTCCGCACGTCCATTCCCATACAACGCCGCCGTGTCGATGAGCTGACAGCCCATCTCTAATGCCTTCTGCATCGCGGCAAGCGATTGAGTCTCTGGTTGTGGTCCCCATCCACCTCCTATCGCCCATGTGCCAATGCCAATACGACTGACTTGCATTCCCAGCATTTTGATAGAATCAATCATAACTTGTCTACTTTTCGACAAGTAATGCGCCTAGCCGAGAGATGCTACGTTCATTCCTCCAAGACGACAAAGAAAGTGCTGTATGTAAGTCTCTTACACGGGTTAGCGTATTATTAGCACCAACGGAGCGTGCTAAATTCAACGCTTCTTCTGCTATTGTTACGCATGTGTCTATTTCGCCAAGTCCATAATAAGCTTCCGCTTTTCTTGCTAGAAGTCTAGCTCGTCCAGGAGTCAGGGTAGGGTTGTACGTTGTCAAACTCTTATCAAAAAGTGCAATGGCGCGTTCATAGTTACGAAGAATAAGTGCATCAGTTCCCTTATGTGCAGTAACCGATGCCGCATTAAATAACCTATGACTTTTTTCTGATACTTGCTTTTTTTGCTGTAGCATCGTTTCGGCAAGCCCGATACTACGCCAACATTCTTGCTTTTGTTGCGCTTTTGCATAGGCTTCTGAACGAACTTGTAAAATGTTTCCTTTGAGGTGAGGATAACCCTGCCCTTGTATAACTTCAAATGCGGAATTGAGGTACGTAATAGCCTCTGGTATTTTTTCTTGTCGCATGAACACAATAGCTTGACGAACTCTCACGGCAGCAATCAATTCAACATCCTCAAGCTGTTGTGCGATACACAATGCCTGTTGATATGCTATGTGTGCTTGCTTGTAGTACATCAAGTCACCCGCCACACTGCCCTGTAGTTGATAGCTCATGCATAATAGGCTTAATGCTCGATTACTCCAGGCTGTCCCTTGTGTAGAGGTAGCAAATGTCTGCACTTCTGTAACCCATCTATTGAGGCCAAGGGTAGCCCGTAAAGGACCACCAATAAGCTGTATTTCCCAACGCGTCTGCATCTGATCTTCGAGGAAAGATAGAGGGTCATCATTAAAAATAACCTCAGCTTGCTTGAGAAGCTGGAGATTGTGTTTCTCGTCATCTACTCCCATGAGACTGGCGGGAATGCTGAGCAGTGCGACGAGAAATCTTCGTCTATGAATGTTAGTAATCATTTCCTCTAAATCACCAGGGTTGGAAAGCCTCTTCCGATGCAGTAACTAAAGTTTCTTTAGGCCATTGTGCCTTTAGCTGTTGATAACTTGCAACCAGTTTATTAAAGTACAACCGGGAGCCGAGGCTTTTAGCTAGTGTTGCTGCTTCTGTCAGGAATGCAATACTTTGCTCTATTTCTCCTTGCTGTATTTGTGCTTCTGCTTGGTAGTAGAGAAGGTCTACCCTCGTGATAGGTTCGATCTCTGGATCGTTTGTCTCTTTTTGCATTGCAATCAAGGCTTTATCAGCCTCTTTGGGTTGCTTAAGCAAGAGCCTGGATTGTGCGTCGCCGAATACATAAAGCGAGTAACGGCTTACGCGCAAGTAAGGATACGCTGGATCATCCTCTGGTTTCATGGGAAAATGTTCATAGGCCAATCCCATAGTACGCATCGCATCCTGAAACTCTCCTCGCATTGCGTGTACCTCTGCGATCCCTGCATAAGTGCGCCCCTTTAGTAAGGGAGTCACGTTTTCGTTGAATAGAGACACTGCAAGTTCGTAGGCTTGAAGTGCATCTCTACTGTGCTTACGAATGAAGGAGGGTTGAGTAGAGCTAAGGTGCCAACCGAGATTTGCAAGGCTAATGAGCGCATTTACTTGTAAGTTGGCATCATCTGCTATTTGGGCATATATGAATGCCTGCTGGCCTGTCTGTTTTGCAGTTCCAAAGTCTTCGCGGTCTGTTGCTAATTCACAAGCAAGTTGATATGTCTGTGAAGCAAGTCGGGCTGCTGGTTGTTGTAATACGCCAGTCCTTTGAGCAAGTTGTGTAGTTTGACGATTATAAAGAGGTAAGATAGCTTCAACTTGATGCGGATTGCCGTTGTAGTACAAATCCTGGCAAGCCGCAATTCCACGCGAATATATGGTAAGCAAATCGTCTGTCCACAAATCTGTTAATGGAGGTACATTTGTTATTTCTGTAGACGAAATAAGCAGCCCACTTACAAGACCTGCAATTGCTTTATTTGCCTCACGTCTTTTCACTTCTTTATAGTCTTCTAGTAATCCTAGCTGCTCAGGCGTCTTCTGAAGACAGGAGCACAATCGCTTTAGGTTATCGATTCTAATCGGCTCTCCCCGCTCTGCACGTTCGACTGTGGAAAGAGAAACGTCCGCAAAGTCGGCAAATTGTTGTTGACTCCACCCTTGTTGCTGTCTTGCTGTGCGTAACAACATGTTTGTCATTAGAGTGCGCCTTTTTTAATAGTATGTACTGCTATTATAACACGAATTTGCCTCTAATACAGAAATTCTCTTTTGAATATCTATATGATAAAACCTAATAGCCTTTGCATAGATTTAAAATTTTATAAAAATAAATAGTAAGAGAACCCGTCAAAAGTCAAGGGTAAATGAAGGTTTAGTGACGGATTGCATGTCTAATTTTGATTTACACTTGCTAAGGAGATTGGATGAAGCCGCTAGCGAGTAGAAATTGCAAAAATCAAAGAACCCTCTTCGCTAGAAGGTACAACATTACAGACGGAATTGAGTTCCGCAAACCCACGCTTGTCCAACTGCGTCAACAGTGTGCAATGAGCTACATGCAAGTAGCCTTTGTATCAGGTGTGCGTCCCTGTCGTGTGGCATGGATGGAAGATGGCATTGAGTCAACATTCATAGATATCTCGCTCGTCCTCTCCGTCTACTCGCGAGTGCTGGGACACTCGTACAACGTAGAAGATATTGATGGTGTGAGAGTGCGGGAGAAATAGACAATGGTGCGCTGGAAACTTAAGCAAGTGCTCATAGAGAAAAAGCTGACCATCCGTGAAGCCGCCAAACTCTCAGGTATATCCTATAGTCAAATACGCAAACTCTGCCTGTATCCCACGCAAGACTCCAAAGTCCACACGCTGGACAAACTCGCAGAGGTACTCAATGTTTCCTATAACGAATTGATTGAGAACGAACGTGCGTTGTAGGGACCACGTTTACAGCGTCCGAGGCGGGCCAATTCATTGGCTATACTCATACGCCCCTATATCCGATAAATTGGTTTTGGACGCCGTAAACGTGGCCTTTATCGGATTGTCAAAATACACCTGAAGCGACAACCGGGGTACCCCCCCCCGGGGCCTTCCCCCACAAAAACACCCGGGGCGAATTTTTTTG
>CAXTUE010000160.1:0-3232 GCA_964247355.1 uncultured Ktedonobacteraceae bacterium
CCTTTTTGGAGAGCAGTTAATAGACACAGTATTATTCCTGTAGGTAAGTGTGCAATTTTGCCCATTGACAGTCATTGAACCTGAGCACCCTTGCATAGCTTGCCCATTCACAACACAGTTTGGTGTTGTTACAACCGGCGTTACAGGTGCGATTGGCATACGAGTTGAGACTGGTGTGGCGTTCGTTGTTGAGACGGGCGTTACAGTAGTCGTTGAAACTGGTGTTACGATAGTTGTCGCTACTGGTGTTGCGGTCGGTTGGGTTGTTGCAGTGCCTGTACGTGTTGCGCTAATCATGTCAGCCATCGCTTGTAACTGGGATTTGCCTTGTCCGTTGACCGTCAGGAACAAATGGCCGCCCGGCGAGGTATCGCCTTGGCCATTACCGATGCTGTACTGGTTTGCGAATGCAACTTGCCCTTGCATCAAAGATTGCAGTGACAGCGTGGTAAATTGCCGCATAAAGTTTGGATCGCTCTCCTCCGGCTTAGACTGATCGCGCCAGTTGTCGTTCCACTCCGTCACGCCGAGTGGTAAGTTTTTGCCCATCACCTGCGTTACGGTATCGCGCACCTTCTGGGCCGCGCCCGCGTAGCTATTCACCGATTGCGTGAGACAAGTGTGCACATCCACATCTGTGCAAGGATACATATGGAAGGTTACACCATCGGGGGCATTTGCCTGTGTTGCTTGCAGGAATGTAGCGATAAATGCTGTATCTGGAAAGGCAACGGCTGGTCCGAAGAATTTTGCCTGTGGCGCGATCTGGCGTAGCGAAGGAATAATCTGGTTCCACGCATTGGCATAGGCACTTGCTGACATAGCGTTTGGATTACCAGGATTATCAGGCTCGTTGCCAAATTCGTACAACTGACAACGCCCGCCCGCCTGTCTCACGACCTGCTGGTCAAGTGCCATATTCTGTGTGCTTAAAATTCCGAGGCAGGCAGCACCGATATCTTGAAGCTGGCTAAGGCGTTGTTCTACCTCAGACCCGCCATTATTTGCCAGTGGCGTTCGCATCAACGTAATGCCAGCCTGTCGTAGCGAGAGTCGCAGGGATTGCGACCGCGCTGGATTGAACGTCGGGTCGTTACTGCCAAAGAGGAGTGATGACGCACCACCCTTCCACACTTGCTGTCCGGGCAACAGGGGAGGTGCTGCATGTGACCAGAAGCGGGGAAGAATAATAAAATAGGTGCCAGCACCCAGAATTACAAGAAGCGTGACCATTATACCAACCAGTGCAAGCGGTGAGAAGGGCGAATTTCGTTTTCTCGCGACAAAGCGTTTCCTTACTCGTAAAGAGGGAGCGCCAGGCAGTGGTGGGAGCTGTGGTATTTTTGTCTGCATACTTAAACTCTCTTTTCTGTGTGTTGTATATATTTAAGAATGCCTGCATATCGAATACGAGGGCATTACGAAACGCACGACAGTGTATATCTCTTTGAGAAATATCGATATACAAATCATGATATAGAAAGCATAAAACAATATCTATCTTTTCGCCCAAAACATCAACAAAGTACTATATAGCGGTTAAGATTTTGTCTTTGCCAAACTTATTGTGTTTCTTGCCATCAATGAAGGCGAGGAGCAAAATGATATAATAGGGCTTATATACAGCCACAACGAGGAGGATGTTATTTATGGCCGATAGTACGCAGAACACCCGTGTCGAGCGCGATTCGATGGGCGAGATGCAGGTTCCGATAGACGCATATTATGGCGCAAGCACGCAACGTGCTGTGCTTAATTTTCCCATTAGCGACCTGCGCTTTCCACGTCAATTTATTCGTGCGCTTGGGCAGATTAAGCAGGTGGCGGCACAGGTCAACGAGAGTTTGGGAACCGTCGATGCACAGATCGCAGAGGCTATCGTGCGAGCGGCGCAAGAGGTGATTGATGGCAAGCTTGATGCGGCCTTTGTGCTCGATATTTTCCAGACCGGTTCGGGTACCTCGACAAATATGAATGCCAATGAGGTTATCGCCAACCGAGCGAGCGAACTGCTCGGCGGGTCGCGAGGTTCGCGCAAAGTCCACCCTAACGATCATGTGAATTTTGGGCAGTCGTCAAACGATGTCATTCCAACAGCCATGCATCTTTCAGCCTTGCTTAGTATGGAGCAGGACCTGTTGCCCGCGTTACAGGGTTTGCAGAAAGCTTTAGAGGAGAAGGCTGAAGCGTTTCTGCCAGTAATCAAAACTGGTCGTACACACCTTCAAGACGCCACGCCGATTCGTCTAGGGCAGGAGTTTCTAGGCTATGCGGGACAAATCGAGCGTGGAATTGCGCGGGTGCGCTCCGCACAGCGCGAACTGGCGGAGGTTGCGCTTGGTGGAACGGCAGTTGGCACGGGCGTCAACACACATCCAGAGTTCGCAACGCGTGTCTGTCAGCGTCTTTCGACATTGAATGGTATCGAGGTGCATGAGACGAGCAATCATTTTCAGGCGCAGAGTACGCTTGACAACATCGTTGCCGCGAGCGGTGCGCTTAACACGCTCGCCGTCGGATTGATGAAGATTGCAAACGATATTCGCTGGCTCGGCTCTGGTCCACGTGCGGGTATTGGCGAGATTGATTTGCCCGCCGTGCAACCTGGCAGTTCGATCATGCCCGGCAAGGTCAATCCGGTGATTGCCGAGTCCGTGTGTATGGCCTGTGCGCAGGTGATGGGCAATTCCACCACGATAACCGTCGCGGGACAGTCGGGCAATTTCGAGATCAACGTCATGATGCCAGTCACCGCATACAACATGCTGCAATCCATCAGTTTGCTTGCCGCCGTAGCGCGCAACTTCACCGAGCAGTGTGTGAAGGGTATTACGGCAACGCAGAAGGGGCCTGAGATGGTCGAGCGTGGTCTGGCAATCTGTACCGCACTGGCCCCCGTTATAGGGTATGATGCAGCCGCCGATATCTCTAAGGTAGCCTACAAGACGGGCAAAACCGTGCGCGAGGTTGCGCGTGAAAAGACGCAACTCAGCGAGGCCGAGCTTGACCGTATTCTTGATCCCGCGAGTATGACGAAGCCTGGATTGGAGGGGGGGCCTGCTGGAGGGTAATATTTGCAAAATAGATACCGTCATAAAACAAATTCTATCTTTGGCTTTTGCCAAAGATAGAATTTGTTTTATGACGTTTCAAGAAAGAGTCTGAATACAGGTAGGGACCGCAATAATCAACTACGTAGTTGGCATCTAACAGCAAAAAAAGGACGGGATGA
>CAXTUE010000160.1:3242-9239 GCA_964247355.1 uncultured Ktedonobacteraceae bacterium
CTGGGGCCTACTACACCCCCAACATCACGTCTTTTTTAATGCGGGTCCCTACCTCGGACATATCCGCATTATTTACAGCAGAACAAGAAATTATAGTAGCACCCGTAAGGGTGCGAGAATGCGTTCGCCAAGCATGGCGTACCACGGGCGATGCAGCCACCTGTCAAGTTCGAGGGCTATCGCGCTTGTTGTATCGCTCAAGAAGAGCTGTTCCATCTGGTGTGCCAATGTTTCGTTATAGACTTCGACATTGATTTCATAGTTGCCAACCGAGCTAAGGCGGTCAAGGTTTGCTGTGCCAATAGTTGACCACTGGCCGTCGATGGTGCATGTCTTAGCATGTAACATGTGACGATAGCCGAAGACTTTGATGCCTGCTTTCAGACATTTGGTGAAATAGCCACGTGCCAGCCAGTCGACGACGATATGATTTGATATCCACGGTACGATAATCTGTACATCGACTCCGCGCCTCGCGGCTGCAACAAGTGCATCGAGTAGCACGCCATCAGGCACAAAGTAGGCATTGGTGAGGCGTACTGTTTTTTCGGCGCGGTCGATGGCGCGAATGTACATATCGCGAATGGGGAACATGAGCTGTAAGGCGTTTGTGCCCGCGATAGTGATGAGCGGGTCGAAGCGACGCGGATAATGACGCGTGATCGGGTCGCGATGTGTAGTATGCTGACTCCAGAATTCTACGAACGAGTGCGCAAGGTCAGCTGTGGCAGGCCCTTCGATGCATAGATGTGTATCGCGCCATGTATCGGCGTAGAGGCTACCGATATTGTAGCCGCCGATAAAGCCTGTGCAGCCATCGACAACCAGGAGTTTGCGGTGCTCTAGCGCATAACGGCGTGGATCGAACACCTGCCACGGACGCCGGATGGCCTGATATTTCAGCGTATGAATGGACGGCGGAAACTCTTTGAAATGCTTTGGTACAACTAAATTGCCAAAGTTATCGAAGACAATGTAGACCTCTATGCCCTGTTCCGCTTTTCGAGTGAGGTGTGTTTTGAAGGCTTGCCCGATCTCGTCATCTTTCCAGATGAAGGTCTCAAGGTAGATGCTCTCCTGCGCATTATCAATCGCGGTCAGCATGGCATCATACAGGTATTGCCCATAGTCGTAGAGTTGTACGGTATTGTTACCAACGTGAACACTATTGAGATTAGGGTGGGGAAAGCCGCCGCTCTCCTGTCGTTTCTGCCGTAGTTTCGAGGCAAGTTGTAGTAGAGCAATCGTGAAAACTTGCAGTCCAAATAATGCGCCCATTGCTCTCAAAACGATCTGGGAAAGCGAAGGGCCGCGCCTCTGTCCGAGGAGCGCAAGGACGCGTCTACGAAGCTGTTGTACCTGCATAATTTATGTTCCATTTTTGCGGGTATCATACTATAAAGCATGGTGAAAGACAACTGTAAGGACCAATAAATCGGTTCTACCTTCTGCGGCCCTTGCTTTGTGATTTAGTGGAGAAGATAAATTTGCCGCCCTGTCGCTCGATGAAGGCTTTGAAGTGGGCGTAGAATTCGTCCCGGTCCTGCAAAGTGATGACTGAAACGGCGTCTGCCGTTTCGATAGCGTAGGGGTAGCCGTTGCCAGCGATCACCTCGGCGCGTACAACATCCATTACGGGTTCCAGTACGCCATCGTCGATCATCCAACGTGGAAATTCCAGGCGAGCGGGTGGGTGCTTGGCGGTGGTCTGCAGGTAGCAGAAGGCGACACTATTTTGAAATTCGCCGTAGTGCTGCAGAATGTCACCTCGCGCACAGATCATGGCGGGTGTGCGATCGCCCCAACGTAGGTGTCCAGTCCATAACAGGGCATCGTGTATTCTTTTGGTGTCGCGCAACATTGGCTGTTGCTTGATATCGTCGAGTCGGCGCAGCATGGTGATGATATCGCGTGCGTAGCTGGTGTCGATATAACTAATTAATGGAACACGCAACCGTTCAGATGTCTCGATCAGCGTGGTTGCCGCTTGAATGTATTGATCGCGATAGACGCCGGGCATCGTCAGGGCGAACGAGACGACCAGCGAACCATCGAAGAAGACGACGGGGCTATGCGCTGGATCGTCTAGCTTGCGGATGCTGGCGCATTGTTCCATCTGGCTGCGTAGTGTCTCAATCTCTAGTAGGTGACGACGCAGCGTGACCATCATGTCTGAGTAGGGATAGCCGTCCTGGTCGCCCTTCTCTTCTTTTTCCTGCTTCGGGTCCTCGGCGATCTCCTCTGGCGACAGGACCTCCATGCGCACGTCTTTTGTGTAGGGACGGCCCTGTGCATGAGGATTGGCGAAGAAGCCGACCTGTACCAACGCCACAGGAATCGAGGCGTCGCGCCACGGCATCAATTGACTGCCATCAACGGCCAGCGTCGTCACACCCTCGATACATTCGGCCCATTGACGCGCCTGCTCATGGTTGGAGAACTCAGCACCAAAGGGAAAAACGGGTCCGGTGTACTCCTGCTGACCAGCATTGACGAGCCAGCGATCAAACTCAATGGTTGGGCGCGCACCTGCTGTTACTGTTCCCTCTGGTGGCAGTGCAAACTCAAGCTGCTCGCTCGATGTGTAGTCCTGGTACAGCGTTTCAAGCGCGTTTTGATAGAGGTTGAGTTGATCGCTGAAGGAGCCATCGTAAAGAGCGAATTGTGTACGTTTGGTGTTCAGTGCCGCTTGCAATTTGCCTTTATGAAGCATAGTTCAGTTCCCGTTCTCGCTCTGCCTCTTCGTCCGTGACGATGCGCGTCTCGCCTTGTTCCTTTGAGAGGCGTACAATGCTATCCAAGCCTTGCTCGAATGTATCGTCGTGACTAATGACCAGCAGTTGGTCGAAGCCGCGCACACGGCGTATCTGTTCCGCAAGGTTCATGCGCCGCAACTCGTCCATATTTTGCGTTGGCTCATCGAAGAACGCAAGATTGAGCGTTGAAAGCTTTTTGAGCAGGGCCAGACGAATGGCGAGTGCCGCGCTCATCTGTTCGCCGCCACTCAATTGAGCAAATGTGCGATTCGTGCTCTGGCGACGTAGAAGAATTTCGTAATCGTTTTGCCAGGAGAGTTGCGCTGTGCGGTCCCCCATAATCTCGCCGAAGATTCGATTGGCCTCGGCTGAAATATCAGCAAGCATGGCCTTCAAGACGTATGGCGCGGCCTCTTTAATATAGCCCCGGAACTGCGCCATCATCGTGTTCAGGTCCTCAAGCGTTTGTTGCTCTTTTTGTGCGGCCTCTAACTCCTGGAGCAATAGTTCGGCCTGTGCTATCTGCCCTTCCAATACATGCATTTTGCTCTGATTATGCTCGATATCAACTTTCAGAGTTGTGAGGCTGTTTGTCAAACGAGCCACCTCTTCCCGCGCAAATTGCAAATCTTCAACGTTGAAGGCGGCGTCTGCATCGTGGAACGCCTGTGAGGCGGCTTGTAGACGTTCGACCGCTTGCGAGGCGGCTTGAAGTTGCTGCCGGTATGCCTGTTCGCGCTCCGGCAGCAGGCGGGCTACATCTTCGTTTTTGAGATAGTTCTGATAGCCGTCAAGACTGCTCAAGCGTATCGCTCCCTGCTGTTGGAGCTGATTATCGAGATCAGCAAATCGCGCAAGTTGCGTGTCGAGCGAGAGTATCTGCTGTTGCGTCTCCTGTAAGCGTTGCTCTTCTGCCTGTAGCTGTTTGAGGAAGGTGCTTTCTTGCTCAACTATGTTTTGTTGTGCTCTACTAGTAGAGCGTGGGTCTTTCAAGACTGCCAGTTCGTCTTGTGTCTGCTTGAGAAGGCTATCGCTGCCTTTCAATTCTGAAAGTTCTTGGCGCAACTCGGCCAGTCGCACGTCTCCAGCTTGAATTTGTTCCTGGTATTGTTGCACTTGCTTATACATGCCTGGCAGGTCGCGTACCTGTTTGTTTGCATCTTTACTCTCGTCGTAGCCTTTTTTAGCCTCATTAATATGCTCGTCGAGTTCTGTAAGGGCATTCAATTCTTGCGTGAGGCTTTCGATTTCGCGCTCAAGTTTTGTGATACGGAGGGCGATACTTTGTAGTTGCTCAACGGAAGTGTCGCGTCGCTCGATAAACAAACCGAGCTTATCGAGTCCCTCGACATACTTCTTAATTTCTTGCTCACGCTGGGTTACACGCTGTTGTTGCTCTACAACACCTGCAAGTTCCGCGTGTTCAGTTGTCAGGAGGCCATCGAAATAGGACTCAAGGCTGACGAGGCCGCGCCCTTTAATGTTGAGACAGGTTTCATGTAACAGGGGGCATTGACCGCCCGCGGACTGCGCGCGCGATTTGACATAGCCCTCGATATTGCCTTCGAGTCGATTCTGGCGGGCGGTCAATTCAGAGCGTTGCGCTAAGAGCACAGGCATTTCCTCGGCTTCTTGTCGATGCTCCTCGATTTTCTCGATACCTGCTTCAACCTTGCGCAGTTTGTCAGCTAGAGAGTCGCGAGCAACCTGTTCGCGTACAAGCTCTTCGCGCTTTTTGTGCATATCTGATTGTTTGCTCTGTCGCTTATTGCTTTGCTCTCGTAAGTAGTATAGCTTGTCACTCCACTCCTCAAGACGGTCAGCGGTTGATTGTAGTGGTTCAATTGTGAGAATGCGCTGTTGTAATGTCATCTGTTTCTGCCGATACTCGTCAATCGTGCCGCGTAGGTGCGTACCCTCTTTCATCACCGTGTTATAGCGCGTCACCCTGTCTTTGAGATCATCACGCCGTTGCTCTAGTTCAATTTGTTGTGTGACTGATGCGGCAAGTTCCGCGACCCGTTGTCTGGCAAGCGCGACCTCCTCAAGGCGTTCATGGAGGCCTCTTTGTTTGGTTTCGATTTGCGCTTTTGTTGTTTGTAGCTTGCTATATTGGTCGCGAAACTTGTTGCGCTGTTGCTCATCTTTGCGCAAGCCTAGTAATGCGGCCTCGGCCTGTTGGTAGCGTTGAAAGTCATCGCGACTGGCAAGCACAGTAGTGTGCGCTGTCTGCGCCTCTTGTAGCGATTTCTCGTTGAAGCCAAGCACCTGTTGGGCGGCAGTGTGCGCGTTTTGGCAGTTTGTAAAGTGTTGCTCGAGCTGATCTCGCTGGCGTTGCTGTTCGGTAAGTGCAGTGAGTCTGCTATTATTCTCCGAAAGTTGCTCCAACTCCGCGATATTTTGTTGTTTTTGTTGCTCATCGCGCTGTTGAAGGGCTGCAAGCTGTGTTCGCCAGTTGTCCAACTCGCTTGTACGAAAGAGTAGTTCGCTGATTTTGACGCGCTGCGTGGCTATCTGCTCATCGTAGTAACGCTTGACCTGCAATAAATATTCGGCGGACGTTTTGTAGTCCTCGATTTGCAGGAGCGCGTCAAAGGTTTGTTTGCGCTTGCTGGCGGTCTCAAGGAAAATAGAGGTAAAGGAGCCTTGTGGGACACCGAGGGCGTCCTTGAAGAGCGAATCGAGTGGACGTTCACGGTCAATGCCAAATAGGTCGTGTAGACGGTCCTGCATGTCGGCACCCTGCTCAAGCCGCTCAGTTGATTCCTCATCGGTCATAAACCAGCGCGCCCCGGAGCCACAGCGTCGCTCAACAATATAAGGGCGGTCATCGCTGCCAATCAGGGAAATGACGACGCGCCCATATTTCTCGCCCTCGCGCACAAACTGATCCTGCTTATAGGGCAGGTGATTGAAGAGCGCGTAACCAATCGCCTCGACAAGTGTTGTTTTGCCGACCCCATTTGAACCACTAATGGCGGTTGTGCCACGGCGAAAGTTCACCGAGACTTTTTTATAACTCTTAATATTCTCCAACTCAACGCGTGTAATGAGCATAGAGACACAAGCCTTCCCAAATATGTTGACGCAGAGCACAAACAGGCTTCATGCGAAAAAAATATACTCTCCCATTGCGCTATTCCTATTGTGTAAAACAAAGGTGGAAGCGACAGACTGATTATAGCAGGATTAGCATAAAACACAACCCCCTTTCAAGAGCATACATGCAACTATTATTAAG
>CAXTUE010000161.1:0-9234 GCA_964247355.1 uncultured Ktedonobacteraceae bacterium
GCGTGGGCATCCATCAGTGCGCGCTTTACGCCATAGCCCTGTGCCACCCAATCAACGATAGTGTGTATGTCCTCTTCATTTTTCTGATTGTCATTGAGCAGAAAATTTACCTGTTGCTGGTGTCCATTTTGCGGCTTTTCCTGTAGTGCATAGATGAGAGGCAGTGTCACCATGCCTTGTCGCAGGTCATTGCCAGCAGGTTTGCCAATCGTTGATTGATCTTCTGTATAATCAAGTACATCATCTATAATTTGGAAGGCAATACCGAGGTTCATACCATAGTCATGGAGTAACTGGATTTCCTGATCGGATGCATTGCTCACAATTGCGCCACCTTTACTACAGGCTGCGATGAGGCAAGCGGTTTTGTGTCTAATTTTCTCATAATAGGTATCGACGGTAAGGTCGACATTGCCAGAAGTCATCATTTCCAGGATTGTGCCTTCGCACACTGTTGCCACGGTGTCTGCGAAGAGGCGGTCGATGCGACTATCATTGAGATCAGCGATCAAGCCGGATGTCTTGGCGAAGTAGTAGTCGCCGAGCAAGATCGCAATTTTATCGCCCCAGAGCGAATTGACGGTGGGATGTCCGCGTCGTGTTTTTGCCTCATCAACAATATCATCGTGAATGAGGCTGGCGAGATGGACCATCTCAAATGCGACACTAAGAGGTATAAGCTTATCTGTATTATATGTGTTAAGCTTTCCAGCTAGCAGGGTAAGTGCAGTTCTCAGACGTTTTCCTGGCGAGTCAATTGCATGCATTGAAGCAGAATTGAGGATGTCAAGTCCAGAGGTTGCTCGATCCTGAAAGACTACATCTACCTGTTCGAGATCAGTCTGGATACTCGCAAAGAGTCGGCTCAACGTGGCCGTAGTATTCATAATAGACTCTCCATTTTCATTTCCTCTGGCGCGTGACCAGGAATAAGTACGTACGCCGTCGTATCTGTCGTAGGAGGAAGAGAGATGCTTGTATTTCATACAGTTCCTTCCCTCGCTTGATACGTAGACGAGCATGTATCAAGTCTCTCCTGTTAGATTATAGCGTGTTACATCTATTCTTGGGGAGAGAACTCAGGAATTTTTGTGATATTTTCAGGAATGTTTCATCCGTATATCTTCCCTTGATATCCATGCTCATATACTAGACGTTGCATCAATCTCAATCAGGTCCTCTTGAACATAGCCAGCAGTAAGGTTGAACTCATCGAGCGCGTCAAGTGCTGTGCTATATTCTGTCCAGGAAAGGCGACGGTTCAGCACGGGGTCATTTACAGCTTTCCACGCGGGAAAGTACTGGTCCATCAGACTGATAGGTGTATCGGGACCTAGTTCTTCGGCGATCCAGCGCAACACCTCGCGAGTGCCAGACACATCCTCTGGCATGACAAGGTGACGAATGAGTAGGCCACGGCGCGCGATTCCCTGTTCATCAAGCTGTAGAGGACCGACCTGACGATACATTTCACGTAGCGTCAACTGATTATAATCGACATATTTAGGCATTTTTGAAGTGCGTAACGCATTTTTATTATCGGAGTATTTCGAGTCTGGCAGATAGATATCGACCACGCCATCGAGCAACTGCAATGTCTCCAAATTCTCATAGCCTGCACAATTATAAACAATCGGCAAGTGTAATCCCTTCCCACAGGCAACGACAAGGGCAGCTAGAATTTGTGGGACGAAGTGTGTGGGTGTCACGAAATCAAGGTTATGGCATTTCTTCTTTTGCAAGTAGAGCATCATATCAGCGAGCCGCTCTGGTCCAACGCGATGGCCCAATCCGCCTTGACTGAGAGGAAAGTTTTGGCAATAGGTGCAACGTGCCTGGCAATAGCCAAAGAAGATCGTGCCTGCTCCATGTGTGCCACTAATCGGTGGCTCCTCGCGTCTATGCACATTCCAGGAAGCAACGATAGTTTCGGTACCGGAATGACACACGCCTGTTTTGCCGGCGATACGGTTACAATGACAGTTTTGAGGACAGATGGTACAGCTACGCAAAATTTCCCAGGCTGCGGCGGCACGTTCCGCTAATTCGCCCGATTCGTAGAGATTGAGATAACTTGGGTAAAGCATGTTCCTGGTGACTCCATTGAGGAATACTCTCTTGATTGCTATTCTTGCTCGCCATTATACGGTGGCGAGCAAGAATAGCAATCAAGAGAGTATTACAATTCTTATTCCTGATTGGTCCATTTGAAGCCGCGTTGTGATGGCTTAGGACCTGTAGAGCGAGGTTTCTTTGTGCGCGCTACCGCGCTACTCGCCGTTCTAACACGACGCTTTGCGGGTGGTACTTCAGAAACGGCGTTTTCCGTCGCAAGACTTTCAGAAGCGGCCTTGCGTACAGTTCTGACACGACGTTTTGCAGGTGTTGCCTCAGAAGTACCTTCTGCGGTTGAAGGACTTTCAAGAGCGACATTCTCAGATTGCTCACCGGTCACGGACGCACTTTCAACAGAAGCTGGCGGAGGAACTTCGCTTGCAATGGTAGAAGATACTTCCGTTTGCACGTTGGTAACGGGTGTACTCTGATCGGCAGCCAACTGAGGAACTTCGCTTTCGACTGCGGGAGGCACCTCCATTTGCACGTCGGTAACGGGTGTACTCTCAGCAGAAGCTAGCTCCACTACGCTGTTTTCGTGCTGAACTTCGCTGAGCGGGTCCGCCTGTGTTTGCTCTTCGTGCTGAACTTTGTTGAGGATTTCTGCCTGTGCTTGTGTATCATGCTGAACTTCGCTGAGCGGTTCTGCCTGTGTTTGCTCATCAGGGACCTGGACATGACCTACGAGTTCGTTCATGTCGGCGGTGATATCTTTCCAGAACTCCGCATTTCTGCGCTGCACGGGGCGTGGACCTTTCAGTACGCGCCCATCAGGAAGACGCGTTACATGCTTTTCTGGCTCGCTCTTTTGCTCATCAAAGCGGCGTCCAGGTTTGTTCTGAACACTCCGACTACCACTAAAGGGTCTCTCAGTGGGACGAGACGGGCGGGTATCACGGTCCTCAAATCTTCGAGTATCGTCTCTTGGGGGCCGTGTATTGCGGGTGTCACGGTCCTCAAATCTTCGAGTAGCATCTCTTGGGGGATATGTATTGCGGGTGTCACGGTCCGCAAACGGGCGGTCATTAGGGCGTTGTGGGCGTGAAGGGTGGTCTTCGTATCTTTTCTCTCCTAGACGAGAAGGACGGGTATCGCGCCTGTCAAACTGTTCGTAGTCGCCTTCAAAACGCTCATTACCATTCCGATAACCTGAGTTGAAATTCCGCTCCTGACCGCGTGTATTGTTGCGTTGTTCATCAGGACGATTCTGCCAACGAGGACGATCAGCATCATTGAAGCTTTGGCGGGAATTGCCTCGGTCCTGGTATGATGTACGGTCAGCACTGCCTCTGCGGTTAGAATTGTCGAATGAGTTACGGCGGTTGTCGGGTCGTTGGCCGCCAAAGCCACGTCGCTCTTGTTCGTAGGGGGGACGTGCAGGGCGATAATCACTAGTGTTGCCCGATGGTCTATCAAAATTTCTTGGTGTGTCGCGTCGATTCCGGTTTTCTCGATAGTCCTCGGAACGATTGTCGCGGAAGTTCTCCTGACGGTTATTGTTATATGGACGGCTACCATTGCGTCCATTCTGGGAGGAATAGCCCTGAGTATTGGGAGAACTGTTCCAATTGCCATTGCGTTGCCCTTGCGGTCGAGCCTGTCCGCCACCAGTACGCGGACGATAATCTGCATGCTGCTGCTGTGCGCCTGACTCCCAGGCGCGGTCAACTGTTTCGCGGTTCAAACGAGGTCTGGCAGGACGTGAAGGGTGCTCATCTCGGTTACGGTTGGGGGATGAATTGCGAAACGATGAATTTGAAGACTCTCGTTTCGGCTTATTGAAATCTCTGGTCATAAATCCTTTCACGGGTGTTAAGCCGTATGGAGGTAGTGTTGCTATCCAATTGGTGTTCAAAACGTTGCTTATGCTCTAGCGTACTGCTTCCTCCGCCTGGTTGCATTTCCGCTCTGCAAGCATCTCGACGCCCTCTTTAGCACTTGAGGTAAAGTAGAAGGGCGCGCTACTCTCATAGTATACCATATCCGGCAATGTAGGTACTGGTGTATCGTCGATGATTGAAGCGATTTGGGAACGGGGTGTGATGAATCAGGCCCGTACCAAGTGCGCGATGTGTATTCGAGTGCTAGGTAGATGGTGTTGGTGTTGGAACGGGCGGGACCTGTCCGTTAAGTAAGGGTACGGCGGTGAAACTACTTTGTGCGCTGCCGAACATCGCCACGGACTTTTGTGCGATTTCGTCTGGTAGCAGGGGGCGTAGCGTTACTGTATAGTAGGCGTTGCCCTCGTTGAATAAGCCCTGGCGCAGTGGGCCTTGTTGTGCTGGTAACTGGCCGCTAATGGCCTGTGCTTGTGACGCGCTTAGTAAGATCACGTTATGTGGAATGAGGTATTTGAGGCAGCCGGTTTCCAGGTTGTGGCTCGTCTCATCAGGGGGCAACAGTCCACATTCGTAAGCAGATGCCTGCGCAAGTGTGAAATCTGAGACGGGCCATGTAAGCCCCGTGGTAGGGCCAAAGGTTTGATGAACCAGCAAGGCGACGCTATTGCTGGTATAAGGATGTGTCGGCCCTTTCAGCGTCTGAGTGATCGTCGTAAGAATAGAGTTCAGGCGATGATATTCGTCCATATCCTGCGTACTCTCTTGCTGATTGCCAAACGCACCGTACATAAACTCTTGTTGCTTGCCGTTGAGTGTGGTTTCCAGAAAGGTTGCGTTCTGATCCTGAATATCAGAGAACTGTTGACGTTTGAAATTGAGCAGGCCATAGGTGTCTGTGATGGTGTGCAGGAGACTCTGGAAGCTTGTGTCGTCAAGTTTGCCTTGCCGGTCTGCTCCAAGAATGTAGGTGCCATCGCCATAGAGGGTGATATCGGGGGCAACCTTTAGCGCACCGTAGATACCGCCTCCGTAGAATGTACGCAGCACGACATCCTGTGGACCGTTGTTATACGTCACCTGCTGTGATGCGCTACTCGCATTGGAGAGCGAGGATGTGCTTGTGTTCCCTGCTTGACTTGTTGACGCGCCATCACTGCCACATGCGCCAAAAAGCAGTGAAAGCAGAGTGCATAGGAGCAGAAGTGTGTATCTTCGGATGTGTAGTGCTGTCATCGTACGTTCTTCGTTGCCTTTATGATTGTTTTCAACAGTTTATATCGTTATTCTGTAGGGGTCTAAAATTGTCAAATGCCAAAAGGGTGCAATAGAATTAGACCCCTACAACATTGTATACGAGAACACATCGTTTGTATATATTATAACGATGCTCTGTACTATAGAGCTACGGGTTTTTTGTGGGCGAAGCGGTAGCCGATCATTTTGTAGACGAGTTTGGCGGCGAGGAAATCGGCGCGTGTCTGTCCGGGCATGGGGCAGAGTTCTACGACATCCATACCGACGACGGTAGTGCGAGCGCAAATTTCGCGGAACAGGTCAAGGATTTGATACCAGTGCAGGCCGCCTGGCTCTGGTGTGCCAACGGCGGGCATTTCGCTCGGATCAAAGGCGTCGAGATCAACGGTTACATAGGTATGCTTGCTGAGACGTTCCCAGGGAATGGTGGCCAGTCCTTTGGCGAGTTGATAGGCCCAGATGATGCTCACGTTGGGTTTTGTCTTGAGAAACTCGGCCTCTTCCGGGCTGAAGCTGCGAATACCGATTTCTAGCAGTGGAATGCCCATATCGACCACACGCCGTTCGATAGAGGCATGTGAGAGGGGAGTGCCTTCGTATTGGTCGCGTAAGTCGCCGTGTGCGTCGATGTGTACGACGGTCAGGTCGGGATACTGTTCGTGAACGGCGGCAATTACTGGAGCGGAGAGCGAATGTTCGCCACCGAGCGTAAAGGGTAGTTGGCCGCGCTTTAATACAGCACGTGCGGCGTCTCCTGTGACGCGCAGTGCCTCGGAGTGCTCTCTATTTTGATAGTTGAGGATGGGGTAGGTGTAGACGCCGATTTCAATGGGACAAAAATCGAGTTCTTCGTCGTACAATTCCATCTGGCTTGATGCATCGAGAATCGCCTGTGGCCCATGTTCGGTGCCTTTCATATAGCAGACGCTATACTCAAGCGGGGCTGGAATAATCGTTACCTGTGCCGTGTCCGGGTCACAGTACGGTGCATCGGGGGCACCAAACTGGGTCACATGCGATTCTGTCATGATTTAGAAACTCCTTGGCATAGTGTGCCTTGTCTATATTGCCTTTAGCGCACCTCCGCGACGCGCCGTGCGTTCCGGGCCGCCATTGCTTCGGCATAGCGTACGGGGTCGGGCGTGTCGGGACGTAGCGAACGGTTGCCGCGCACTACGAAGTGGGCCTCTACATCGTCGGTTTTGAAGACTTCTTTCGCGAAGGCGATGGCGTCTTCCTGGCTAAATTCCTTGCACGAGCAGATGTCGATATCAACTTCGCCGTATTCGGGCCATGCATGCAGGCTGATGTGGCTCTGCGCGATTACCACAAAACCAGACAGGCCAGCATCCAATGGATTGGACGTTTCGATGTCGTACAGGTGGACAGGGCTGACCTTTTCCATATCGACACGACCGGGATATTCGTCCAGAACACGGCGTAGCAGTGGCGCATCGCTCAATGTTTCTTTGTCACAATGATACAACTCTAACATCAAATGAACAAGCATGTGTTATTTCTCCTCGATATTTCAATGATGTGAACTTCTTTCAGGAGAGTTCAGCGTATTACGTATGTGTCTAATGTCGCATACAAGAGTGTATTATACATTAGGTTGTCAAGCTAATAGGAAGCAAGGGGAATTTGTTGTACCTAATGACGAGAGATATTCTATCTAAATGTTAGCTGGTTGTCCATCTAATGGGGAAATGCGAGTTTGTTGATTGGGGAGGATGTGGTTTTTGTAGGGATCTAATTCCATTGCACCCGTGCCGGCAATAGACGGTGTTGGAGGATGGTGATTACGTTTCATCAATCCCGTGGACGATTGTAGTTGTCAACACGGGTGTAATGGAATTAGACCCCTACGGGTATAGCGTAGACATATTCCTACAAAAATTATTGAGGATTAAGGACGGGCAAGCTTACCCGTTTCATATGCATCTCTTAATTCTTGCAGCAGGGCCTCACGCTTTGTGAAGAGGCTACGACGGGGGCGAGGCTGTGCTTTGCTGACGGCGTAGGCGGTGAGCAGGGGCAAAGCGATTGTCGAGTCGCCGTAGACAACGACGGTGCCGCCGAGTTGTTCGGGCTTGATTTTGCCCCAGGAGACAGCTTCGGAGGGTGTGGCACCAGAAAGGCCACCCCAGTGTGGGGCGTCGGCGGTGACTTGAATAAAGTAGTCGTGGCCGCCTTTTTGAATGCCCAGAACCTCCCAGAGCTGGGGTTGTGTCTGCAGGTAGAAGTTTTTCGGACTGCCACCGCCGAGGATAATCACACCGTTGCGGGTCGCATTGTGTACAATCGCCGTTGTCTCGTTCACATCGGCCATCGGGTCGAGCGTAAGTTTGCTGCCTTCCAACCATGAGCGCGCGACATTCATACCAATCGATGAATCGCCAGGAGAAGAGGTATAGATGGGAACGCCCCACGCGGCGGCCTGTGCGAGTATCGAGTACTCTGGTTTCACGCCGAGTTTAAGGAGTTGGGTACCGAGATGATAATGCAATTCCGAGGTCGAGATTGGCCGTTCTGGAAGACTCTTCAGGGACTCGCGCACAAAGGCATCGGTATCGAGCAGGACCTCGTCCTTGAACAGGATGTCGTAGATACGGATCACGCCCTCTTCTTGTAGCTTGGTGTCGTCGAGGCGAAAATCGCCTTTGTGTAGCGACATTGCCAGTGCATGATGCATGTCGTGATAGAGGTTTGCGCCAGTGCTGATGATAAAATCGACGAAGCCAAGCTCCATGAGTGTGAGTACGCACCCGCCGAGGCCGGCAGGAGTTAACGCGCCGGCCATTGTCAGTCCAATGGTTACGTCCTTTTGTGGGTCGAGCATCTCGTTGGCATAGAGTCTGGCGGCTTCGTTCAGGCGAGCGGAGTTGTAGGCTTGAAATTGTTCATCAATGAGTTCGGCGACGGTCATATCTGGTCGTACGCGCCTCGGCAAAATTTGTGAGCCGCTCAAGTAGTCGCTCTGCTGCATACCATCTGCGTGTTGATGGTGGCCATCGTGTGCATGTTCGTTATGCTGCTGTTCGTGATGATGATCGGGTCTATGTGGCATTGTGGTGGATGTCCTTTCTGTTTAGCGCAAAGTTGATATCGCAGTAGTATATAACATCTGAGTGTTGGAGTCATGATTATTACTATTATTACCGATATTACTGCGAAGTGTTTATTGATGTATCCGGGAGGAAACATGACATAGCTCTTGCTTGGGTGGGGCGACGGACGTGATGAATGCGGTCCCTACCATTGCCGAAGGATTTGGTGGATGTACCAGTTATGGTAATCTGTGAGGCGAGATGGGGGTATGTGAGAAGGGGATTGATTACTATCATTACTGATTACTATTATTACCGATATTACTGTGAGTAATGGGGGGCAAATTTGATTTACGGCATTTGTTAAGTTTGCGAGGGGCAGTGGGGTGTGATGATTCAGACCTGTACCTATATTTTCGTATTATGCCAATTTTGTTACATCTGCATTATTGCAATTTGGATAGCATGAATGTGGTTTCTACGAAAGTTATCGACGCTATATAGGATGTGCTGAACCTGAACGGTTAATTTCATCCATGTCAATATTGTACTGATTTTTGGTATGATGTCAAGGAGGCGTTTGTAAACACTCATTAGAATTTTGATATACTCGTTATGACGAGGGACTAATCCTACTATGAGCGTCCGTCTATAGTAGGGTTAGTCCCTCGTGGGGCGTCCGTTGTATTTTCAGAGTAATTTTTCAATCTGCATCATTGGTGTATCGGGTAAGAAACAAGGGGAATGCACATTGCTTCGCTCGTGCTTGGGTGCGATAAATCGGACCCCTACAGCTTGGGTGCGATAAATCGGACCCCTACAGTTCCTTCGTAACTTCTACATGTGAGACTACTACACTCTTTCGAGCTTGAGGACTGGGAGGATACGGGTGGTGCTGTTCTGATATTCGGCGAAGTTGGGTGCCTGTTTTGCGACATCGGCGAAGATGCGGTCCCGTTCGGCTGGCTCGGCAA
>CAXTUE010000162.1:0-9205 GCA_964247355.1 uncultured Ktedonobacteraceae bacterium
GGGATATTGCAAGCACACTATGCCGTGCAGAAGCTGGCGACCTTCGACATCTCGACAAATGTTCCGAAAAGTCTCTAACGCGAGGAGCAGTCATGAGTACACAACCGCGACGCCTCGGTAAATATGAATTGCGGGAACGCCTGGCGCGCGGTGGACAGGGAGAGGTCTGGAAGGCGTTCGATCTGCAACTACAGCGCTTTGTTGCTATCAAGCAGTTGAATGCGAATATGCAGGATGATAACGACTTTATCGCGCGTTTCGAGCGCGAAGCGCAACTTATCGCCTCGCTGCACCATCCCAATATCGTCCGTATTCATGACTTCCAGTTTCTGCCCGATCCCGATACGCAGGCTCCGGTCGCTTATATGATTATGGAATATATCGAGGGTTCGACGCTCGCCGAGTATATCCGTAATACGTCGCGTAAACAGCTTTTCCCAACTCCTGCCGCGCTCCTTATCATCTTTACCGCTATTAGTCTTGCGCTTGACTACGCACATCGACGTGGTATGCTGCATCGCGATATCAAACCCGCAAACATCATGCTCGATATACGTAATCCCGACGACGGTCCACTTGGCAAACCTGTGCTCATGGACTTTGGTATCGCGAAACTGCAGGGTGGTGCCGATACCACAAAAGTGCTTGGAACTCCCCTCTATGTTTCTCCCGAGCAAGCACACGGCTTAGTCGGGGACAGCTCAAGCGACCTGTATTCACTGGGCATCGTGCTGTACGAAATGACAACGGGTGTCACACCGTTTCGCGGCGAAACGCTGATGGAACTGCTCATGCGGCATTTCAATGATACACCCACACCGCCTGTGCTCATCAATCCCGATCTACCACAGGCGGTCTCCGATGTTATCCTAAAGAGTATCGCGAAGGAACCCCGTGACCGTTTCCCCAGTGCCTCTGCTATGACGCTTGCACTCGCCAACGCTTTTAACGTTGCGGCTCCACCCGAACTAATGAAAAGCTCTTCTCTATCGAACACTCCATATGGACAAGCGGTGCGTAATCCAATTTCCTTCCCTGGCATTAGTACCGCAAATCCTGCCGTTTCTTATGAGGCAAATCCTGCCCAGTCCCCTCTATCAGCGTTACCTCTTACACCACTTCCCGTGAATGCCGTACATGCCAATCAGAGTAACGCAACTGAATTATCTCCTGTACCAGTAGACTCTATTCCAACTCATATATACTCCACCCCAACTCAAACACCTGTCGCACCACTACCTATACCAAACGGCCCTACAAAAAAACGTGTGCGAAGGAGCTTGTATATTGGCCTGTCGCTTGCACTGCTGCTTGTATTGAGTCTGGGCGTCGTGGGCTATTTGCTCTGGGAAACTCAAAAAACAGGTGGAGCATCAACCGCCACCGCGACCCATGCTGGTCAGGTGCTTTTTCTCACCAGTCAAAATGCAGCGGGAGTATTTGACGAAGCGCAGATCACGTTACCAGGACTTAAAGATGCGCCGGGCGGTAAAAATTATTATGCATGGTTATCTACACATGATGACAGCATTGAAGCTGCACACTGGCAACTTACCGTACAAAACGGAAAGCTCACCCCACCAAGTTATGTAAGCCCACAGCATCAGGATTTATTTACACAGTCTCCTTATATTTTTCTCATCACATTGCAGAGTGGAGATACGGCTGTTGCGTCTTTTGACCCAAACGACCGTCTCTACTATGCTGTTATTCCGCAAACACCATCAGCGACCGATCCCAATCACTTTAGCGTTGTTGATCACCTGGCTCATCTCCTTACGGGAGATCCAAACTTAGGGAAACTCGGCTTACCCAACGGGTTACGCTACTGGCTGCTGATGAATACGCAAGCACTCATGCAAGAGGTCAATGCGGCGAACGATGCGCGGCAAAATAAACAAGTTCCCGTGTTACGACAGCATCTTGTCAATATCTTGTATTACCTGCGTAGTACGTCCTGTGCTTCACAGGATTTGCGAAATATGCCTCAAGGAACACCTACAACTCCTGATGCCGCTATTGCTCAACGAGTGAAAGTGTCACTATTGGAATGCTCACAAAATATAACTTTAACCAGCTTACTTGCGCATGCTGAACTGCATGTACGTGGCATCATTCAGGCTCCCGGTGCTACTCCAACACAGGTAGCACTCGCGCCTCAACTACAAGCCAATATCACGCAGGTAAACACGTGGCTCGACCAATTGTACAGGCAAGACATTCTGCACCTGCTCGCGCTTTCCGATAGCGATTTGCTGCAAGCGTCGGCGCAGTCTTACTTTGACAATATGAAAACGTTGAGTAGCGAGGTATATAATGGACAAACTCCATCTTCAAAGCTAGGTATGGTGCAGATGAGCAATGACTTACAGCATCTCGCAACCTTCGATATTCTGCCATGTCCAGGGAGCGCACACAGTATCTGTACTTCGTAATCAATAGAGAAAAGCGAGTATACAAAAAGACACAGCAATGTTGTGACTTTTTTTGAGAATTGGCGTTTAATAAAGTGTGCATACTCATTCGTTATAAATGAACATGCTACGCAAGCAATCTTACCTTGATTTTTACCATCAACCAGTATCAGGAAGGGAACATTCTAATGGAAAACAGAATGGAAAACAGAATGGAAGCCAGGTCAGAAAACGCGATGATGCGCAATGGTAGGCGTCCACTAGGTGTAACAATCATCTCCATCCTTGTAGGTCTCGAGGGCCTTCTCGAAATTGTGGGGGGACTTCTCCTTATTCTTGCTGCGAACTCGCTCAGCCGCAGAGTTGTTCAGAATGGGCATACGGTCATTTCTAAAGTCATTGACACATTTGGCATCGGCATCGGTGCAACGCTGATCGTCATTGGCGTACTCACGCTCTTATTCGTGCTAGGTCTATGGACCCTTCAACGGTGGGCATACTGGGGGGTGATCATCATCGAGGTGCTGACTCTGCTGCCAAATATCATTGCGTTAGTTCGTGGCACTGGTACCGTAGCAGGAAACATTGGTCAAATGATTATTCCAGTTATTGTCTTGCTCTATTTCCTGTTGGTTCCTAGCGTACGGCGCGCCTTCCGCATATAACATTGTGTCATTTGACAAGGAATAATGGACTTCTAGCATCACTGAAGTTCATTATTCCTTGTCAACAGCCTCATGTTTTTCCTCAGCCTCGAAAATTACATCTTCATAAGCATCTGCTATCGGGAAACTCACTGCAAGCGCGGCTATCTCAACACTATCTCCTGCCTCAAATACATCGTACATCCAGGGCCTCTGTACTTTTCGATATCTCTCTACCCGTACAGAGCGAGAGTCTACCAGCAGATATTCTTCAATCGTAGGATAGGCAAGATAGAGTTGCAATTTCTCCCTTCTGTCGATGACCTCGGTGCTTGGAGAGAGAACCTCAACGACGACGCGTGGAGAGCGAATTAATTTTGTCGTGCCTCTATCTTGGAGATCACATGTCACTGTAACGTCTGGATGGAAGTAGCGATCTTCGGAGACCTTGACTCGTACATCAGAATTATATACTCTATATGGTCCACCACGAAGCATCCCTTTTAAAATTGTGTAAATGTTGCCACCAATCGCAGCATGATTTGCACTTCCTCCCGATATCATGTAGACATAACCATCGACGTATTCATAGCGCGTATCTGGACTATTTTCCTCAAGCGCAAAATATTCTTCGACACTCATCGTTTGGGAATGTTCCAGTGCCATTCTAATGCCCCTATCCTGTAAGTCCTATTATGAGTATTCTTTCCACTGCCTATCGTTCTATAATTATAGCATGGTCGGCTTGTTACTTTAACTTTGTTGGAACCGTCTTGTATATTAAGTATATCGTATGTTTTTTTAGGCATGGAGCGTGTATATCGTTATGGATCGTCTTTTAACGCAAGAGAATAGCCTCGATATCGTAGAATCAGTTGATGAGCTTGCACGAGAAGAAATTCTGCAAGACCTTCTGCCCTCAACTCCCTATAGAAAGCCGCAGAGCTATCACGCTACGCAGTGGGGTATAGTGAACTCTTTGTTGGATAGAGTTGATGCGCTCACACGTGGGAAAGCAGGTTTGTTACAGCGTTTTTCTTCGTTTGTGATCGTTGGCGGCATTGCAGCGTTAGTCAACCTCGTGGTCTTCTACATCGCTATTTATCATATTCCCTATCCTGCTGGTACCGGTATTATTATTCCCAACGTTATTGCATCTATCTTGGCCGCCGAAATTTCGATTATGACGAATTTTGCTCTTAATGATACGTTTACCTTTCGTTACTTGCCTGGTCGTAGTCGTTCCTGGTTGGCACGTTGCGCACGTTTCCAGATGACCTCTATCGGTGGTGCTATTCTTACGTTTCTCATCGAATTTGGCTTTCACTCTATCGCCCGTTTCCCTGCGATTATCGCGCAAGCAGTGGCTCTCATCCTGGTGCTCTTCTACAACTTCGCCGCTCATCATCTTTTCACCTATCGCCACGTAAAAGCATAGGTTATCACACAAAAGACAAATACATCGCCGTCACGCATCAGCATGACGGCGATGTATTTGTCTTTTGTGCAAGAGATGATTATGCACGTTCCAGCATCTTGTCGTATTTCTCATCATATGGCATCATTTTGCCTTCGGGCATCATCAGCAGCGTATTGGGCTTGAGATGTTTGACAAACTCGACATCGTGCGTTACGGCGATAATGGTGCCGTTGTAGCTTCCTAGTGCCTCACCGATGATGTCGCGCGACATGGCATCGAGGTTGGTCGTTGGTTCGTCTAGCACCAGCAGGTTAGGCCCATCGAGAACCATCTTTGCCAGTGCCAACCGGGTCTTTTCACCACCACTCAATGTACCAATTGTCTGATAGACGCGATCTCCATTAAATAGGAAACGACCGAGCACACCGCGCACACGTTTGCTATCCGTCGGCAAAACCTCCGTTGCCTCGTCAAGCACTCGACTATCATAGTCCAACCCCTCGTTCTCTTGTGCATAATAGCCAATGCGTACCCGGTCGCCCATCGTTACCTTACCAGAGTTAAGCTGTGTATAGCCAAGCATGGTACGCAGCAGTGTTGTTTTACCAGCACCATTCAGTCCTACAATGACGAGGCGTTGACCGCGCTCGACCTGAAAGCTAATGTCATCCAGGATAACCTTTGTATCATAGCTCTTGTGCAGGTGATCGGCTCGAACAACATCGTGACCGCTCGCTAGACGCACGGGAAAATCAATCTTGATCTTGCGACTATTCTGCGGCAACTGCGGTTGACTCGCCTCAAGTACCGCGACACGTTTGTCCATTGCGATACGCTGGCTGACACGCGTTGCGCCAAAACCACGGAGCTTTTCCGATGTCTTACGTAAACGCGCAATCTCGCGGTCCTGCTGTGCTTTCGTGCGCTCCATTAACGCCAGCGCATCACCCGTCGCTGTGAGGTAGTTCGAGTAGGTGCCGCGATACTCTTCCAATTTATGGGTGAACTCGTTCAGGCGCAACACTTTGTTGATGCTGCGGTCAAGCAGGTCCAGATCGTGCGAGATGATCAGCAGGGCACCGCTATAGGTGTCGAGAAAGTCCATTAGCCAACCCGTGGCCTCAACGTCCAGGAAGTTTGTCGGCTCGTCGAGCAAGAGCAATTCCGGTGCCTGGAAAAGCAGACGTACAAGGGCGAGCTTTGTCTTTTGTCCACCACTCAGCGTCGAGACATGACGGTCAAGCGTCACACCGCCAATATTCAAACCCGCGATAAGCTGTTCAATACGCGCATCGGCGTCGTAGTAGCCCAGTGTATCAAGAGCCTCTTGCGCCTCTGAGAAGCGTTCGAGCAGTGTTGGGAGGTTGCCATTCTGGGCTTCGGCTATCTTCAGAGACAGCATCTCATAGTCGGCCAGAGCCTTGTCGAGTCCTGTGCTGGTGAAGATGAAGTCGCGAACGGTACTGCCCTCGCTAACAGGCGTTTCATGCGCGACATCCTGCGAGAGATAGCCATAGGTGCGTGGCCGCGAAACGTTCCCGCCATCGGACTCCTGTACACCTGCAACGATTTTGAGGAGCGAACTTTTGCCAGCTCCATTGACGCCGATCAGCCCGGCCTTCTCTCCTGGCGCGACGGTAAATGATATGTTGTCGAGTATGAGACGCGGCCCATACGAGAGCCGTATGCGATTGACCTGTAACATGCAGTATATAGTCCTTTACGTGTGCTTTTTCAAATGAAATGAGTAAATGAATAGTTAAAAAGTGTTGTGCGGAAAACTGCCTTAGCTCTCTCGCACATGGATGGAATGCAAAGCACACGGGTGTTCCACAGCAGCACAACTCACCTGCGAGAGTGTTTGAGTGTGGCGACACACGCCATGAGATGGAGAGTCAAACAAAGGAGGAGGGGAAACTTAGAAGATGCGAAAGCCGACATTGGATAAGGACTGTCTTGTGGACACACAATGCATTGTGCCCATGTGTAGAGCTACATTCATCGCGCCCGTCCCTGCATCAAAAAGTGCCACTACTTCCTGCCGCACAAGCTCTGGCGTAGTCGCTCATGCGGCAGTGTAAACTGCTAGCAATAATGCCCGTTTCATTTTATATCTCTTCCCTGCTCTTTATATGGCATAAAAGTCCATATGAATCGTATCATTCTGCCGGGCATATGTCAAGCAGAACAAGACCTTGTGGTTAGAAATATACGATGCCAGCTCTCTTTCCTCATAGAGTAAATATGTTGTCTATACGTAGTACGATTTCAAGAAAAGGAGTATTTCAGCTTTGAAAAAAGCAAGACTCACTTCTCATTTTATAAGAAGTGAGTCTTTTTAGAATAATACTAGCTAAGGAATACCCTACTAGCACATCGCTAGGTTAGAGATTGCCTCGGTTCCTGGTGTTGTTAGGGTCGTTATGCAATGTATCATTTTCTGAGCCGTGAATAATTGGATTGCCCTGCTGGTCGAGGCGGACCTCTTCACGACGTACGGTATCCGTTACCTGCTGGGTCTCCTGGACCGCACGCTTGCCAATCGCGACTTCGCCGGTTACAACGGTATTTTTGCTGACGTTGACCTGCTCCTCGCTGACGGGGACGCGAATAACTTCGCCTTCGCCAATCGGCGTATTATCGACTTGACCATCGGTGACTGCGTGACGCTCGATAACTACTTCCTCATGCGTTACAGGAACGTTGACCGTCTTCTGCTCCGCTACGACTTCCTTGTGCAATTGCACCTCACCAGCCTGGACGCGCTCCTTTGAAACATTGAGGCGTTCCTCACGGAGTCTCAATGAACGTGGCTGGTGGAATTCGTCGGATGCATAATCGGAGGCAGCGCGCTCAGAGACTAACCCTTGATTGGCTGCAACGTTCGTGGCTGTTGTTGCTGTCTGGCTTGTGGCGTAACTGCTTGACTGAGTGTAACCACTCTGATGCTCATAATCATAGCCATTGTAGCGATGAAGAATAGTATGAGCCTCATCTTCGCGTCCATCAGGGCGAACCGAAACAACGGTACGACCGTTTTTATATTCCTTGTCATAGTAGGAGGCGAAATCGCGTGAGACACCGAGGTCTGATAGATCATTAGCTAGGTTTACGTTGCTCTGTCCCTGTGTCGCAACACCGACCTGATCGTATCCAAACCCTGCCTGCTTCAAGGCATCGAGTGCCCGCCTTGCGTCGCGCTCGTTTTCAAATGCCGCAGCTACAATAGAAGTGTGTGTCGCCAAGATAGTGCTCCTTCTTTCAAATCAAACTATATCAAACTTGTTCCTATTGGAACATCGTCGTAGTATTAACAACTATAACACGTATTAACGCGCTGAAAGGAGACATTACTGTTGTGGAAATCGAAAAACTTATCCATTTCTAATAGTTCGAGTTCAAATAAATAGTTGTGCTTTCTTTTAACCATGCAATTGTTTAGCATATTGCTGAGTAAGAGTGAGATAGAGATTGCCATAGGTAACGCTTGGCTCGATCATAGCCCCCTCGAACCATTCGTTGAAGCTAGTAATTGTGACCCAATCAGGATGGCTGGAAAGTGCGGCTGTCCAACTTTGCTGATAGGTTGCGCCGTTGTTGCGTGGCACGATGTAAGTGCCCGTGCGCCCCGGCACATGTGTATCGTTATAGCCAGGAATAACGCCTGCCGCCCATATTTTATGTGTGTGGTTGGCGGCGTTATACGTGTCGATCTGACTGCGGAAGTCTTGATCAACTGTTGGCATGTCTCCGTGTTGAATACCCCAGTAGCCGCCACTAAAAAGATGAATACCGTCGAAAACGCTGAGCAACGACATCGAGACGCCCTCGGCAGACCAGATCATCGTATTATTGGGATCTACTTGACTGCGAATAGAAGCCCATTGTGCCAGTGTTCTACCGTTCCCTAGTGGATTCCAGAAGAAAAGTACGGGTTTGCCTTGCCAGTGAAAAAAATGAGGGTCGTTGCTATAGTGCGTCGCCATGTAGTTGAGCGCATTAACCATATTTGTCGTACCACTTAGGGCAGGGGCATCGCTCTCAAAATAGATTGTCGAGGCAAAATGATAGCCATTGCTACTTTCAAGCGTTGTCGAGTGTGACAACAGCTTAGAGAAATTTTTGTCGGTCACGTCACCAGGACCCCACCAGGAACTGATAAAACCCGTGATGCCAGCACCGGACGCCTCTGACAACTGCCTGTCAATTGTTGCATCGTCACTCGAATTATACTGAGTGGAGGGCAGATCGGGCATACGACAGCTGCACCATGTCGAGGAAGTATACCATGGGTAATAGAATGCGAGCAGGGGAGCACTTGCATTGCCATTGCCAGCACCACTGTTACCATTCCCACCACCATTCCCCGTATTGCCACTACCGCCAGTGCTGGCAGTCGGCTGAGGCTTCTGCGTTGGTGTAATGATAGGTGTTACACCCTTAGTGGGTTGAGTTGTGGGTTTCATTGTGGGCTGAGGGGTAGGTAGAACCGGCATGATGCCAGCATTTGGCATATGGGTCGCTGTTGGCGTTGGTGTTACCGATTTCTCTTCTATTCCGCCCGCCACCGATCCCGCTATATGACCGCCACAAGCTGATAGGCAGAGGAGCAATGCAAGACAAAATGCTGGTACGATAATCTTTCTATACATATATGCAGAAATAATTCGTGTTCCCATGAAATTCCTCGGATAGATGATATATCCCCCCAAACATCAGTATAAATA
>CAXTUE010000163.1:0-9190 GCA_964247355.1 uncultured Ktedonobacteraceae bacterium
CCGTTGTCTGCAATGAGTACGCAGAGTGTATGGTAGGGACGTTCCCCTTGTGGGCGTCCGTTTCCTAAAGTAATTCTTCAACACGCATCATCAGTCCCTACAAATGTCATCAAATGCTACTTTTTCACACCTTCGTTCGTGTCCTCTTAGAACTGCTTATGATTGGCTTGAACAAAAGAAAAATGAAGGAGGCAACATGGCAGCAAACACGAACATTCATCCATTGGAGCGCAGAGCCTCCACTATTGCCGGTGGAGTATTTCTGCTTCGGAGCCTTATTCGTAGCTCACTTACCGACACGGCCCTGGCAGCCGCCTTGCTCTATCGAGGTGTCACTGGTCACAGCTATCTTTACCAGGCACTCGGCGTAAGTACAGCCGGACAAGGCGCGCAATCGCAAGATGATGCACCGGAGGTAGAGCGTTCGATAACTATTGAGAAGCCACTCGGCGAACTCTACCGCTTCTGGCGCGACCCACAAAATCTCTCTCAGATTATGGGAAGCTTCGCCGATGTAACACCTGCTGGCGACAATCGTATGCACTGGCGTTTACATGGTCCACTTGGACAAAACATGGAATGGGACACACAGATTGTTGAGGACCGTGCCAGTGAACTTCTGAGTCTGAAGTCGGTCGATGGCGCGCAACTGCCGAATGAAATCACCATGCGCTTTCGCCCTGCACCCGCCGACTGGGGAACTGTGGCTACACTCAACTTCCGCTTTGAGCCGCCAGCAGGCGCGCTTGGGAATAGTGCCGCGAAGCTGTTAGGTGCCGTACCGCGCGTACTCGCTGAAAAGGCGCTGCGACGCTTCAAAAGTCTGGTTGAGACCGGCGAAATCCCAACACTTGAACGCAATCCGTCTGCCCGTGGCAGTGGAGACATAGTATAAGGAGCATAAGTAATGCGAGCACTCTGCTGGAATGGGGTCAATGATCTCCGTGTGGAGACCGTACCCGATCCCGAAATAGTCGCGCCACACGATGTTATTCTACAAGTCACGATGTCGACAACCTGTGGCTCCGATCTGCACTTTATCGATGGCTATCTTCCATCCATGCGTTCGGGCGATATCATTGGCCACGAGTTTATGGGCGTTGTGGTGGATGCGGGTCGCGATGTCAAGAAGGTCAAAAAGGGCGACCGCGTGGTGGTTCCCTCCTTTATTGCATGTGGTAACTGCTGGTACTGCCAACACGATCTCTACTCGCTCTGTGATAACACAAATCCCAACGCGGAACTACAGGAACCACTACTTGGCTATCCCACTGCTGGCATCTATGGCTACACGCACGCTTTTGGTGGCTATGCAGGCGCACATGCACAGTATGTACGCGTACCACATGCCGACACCGACTGCTTTCTCGTGCCCGAAGGATTGCGCGACGAACAGGTAATCTTCCTGTCCGACGCGGTGCCAACTGGCTTCATGGGCGCCGACTTCTGCAACATTCATCCAGGCGACACCGTTGCGGTCTGGGGCTGCGGCGGCGTCGGCCTGATGGCGATACAAAGTGCCTACCTGCTGGGAGCCGAGCGCGTCATCGCTATCGACCGCTTCCCAGAACGCTTACAGATGGCGCGTGAAAAAGCGCATGCCGAAACGATCAACTATACCGAAGTCGATAGCGTGCTCGACGTGCTCAGGGAGATGACTGGCGGACGTGGACCTGATGCCTGTATCGAAGCGGTAGGCATGGAGGGACACGGAACTGGCATTGGCTACGCCTATGACCGTGTGAAGCAAGCCCTACGTTTAGAGACCGACCGTGGCTCGGCACTACGCGAGGCAATTCTCGCATGTCGCAAGGGCGGAACACTCTCAATTCTCGGTGTTTACGGCGTGATGGACAAGTTTCCCATCGGCGTCATCATCAACAAGGGACTTACTGTCCGCACGGCCCAACAGCACGGCCAGAGGTACGTTCCACGCCTGCTGGACTACGTATCACGTGGCGAACTAGACCCTTCCTACCTCGCAACACACCGCTTCTCGCTTGAAGAATCCCCCCACGGCTACGATATCTTCAAGCACAAACAAGATGGCTGTGTGCGCTCCGTCTTTGTGCCCTGAGCCGTTCAGCAACAGATGTATGCGGCAGCCCTCGCACAGGGGTACGACCAGGGCTTCTTAGCCATGATACAATTCATGGAAAAGATGGCTGGTATAAAAAATTAACATGCCATTGTAGGGACCGATGATGGGGTTTCACAAAATATTCTGGATACCGTAGGGACCGCATTCATTCCGTCCGTTTGCCGGGGTGAGAGGCCAGAGACGGACGTGATGAATGCGGTCCCTACCTCCGGCCTATCCATTTTATTTCATCAAAACGCATTATCACGTCCTTGTTGGCAATTGATATGCCGAGCAAGGACGTGATAAAAAGGACGTGATAAATCGGTCCCTACTAGCCTCCATATCTCCTGGAAAGCATTGCGATAAACACCGCAAAGAAACCAGCTAAACAGAGTGGAAGCCCGATTTGTGTGCTTCTCGTTGTCGTCCAGAGGAAGATGCCGAGAAGCTCTAGCACGAGACCGCCGACGAAGAGCAGCGTAATGCCAAGATGCGACCGCTCAAACGTAGTGCGCAGTTCTTTGCGTTCGTAGACTGGAGCAGAGCGCGTCGGTTGCTGCTCGCCTTCCTCCTGTGTTGAAGAGGATGATGTAGCATGAGGAGCATACGTCTCGACTGCTACTTGCACTTCGCGATTAAGCAACTCTATCTTCTCGCGAGATGAGCGAATGTATATTTTGCGAAGTCCATCACTTACTAGCAACTCGCGAAACAGAGGATCGAACGATCTTTGCTGCAATGTTAATATTGTAATTGCAGATAGGGAAACTGCTTCGAGAAAGAGCCGTTCGCGTGGAAATTTTGTATACTGAAAGCCAAGTAGCCGTGAATTGGTCACGACAATTTCGCAGGTTGTCGCGCGCCGTTCGCTGTCACCAACTGGAATGCTGTCCCAGATACCAGGAATGGTCGCGAGTGGCTCTTCATCGGATTGTAGATGTTCGCGTAAGCCTTTTACACTTGTAAGAATTTTCTCCGTGTTCGGCAATTGTAGAGTGTACCTTTCGTTCTGAAAACTATATGCTATGCGAATTATAGCATAGGAGGGCATATGCTAAAGACGATTAGAGCGTCACGCACTGAAGATGCTGCAGGTATTGCGCGCGTACATATTGATAGTTGGCGAACCACTTATAGAGGAATTGTACCCGATGAGGTCTTAGCAAACCTCTCTTACGAGAGCGGCGAGCAGAATGCGAAACAACGCTTGAGTAACTCCAAAACTTATACGTACATAGCGGAGGACGAGCAAGCGCAAATCGTAGGCTACGTCAGAGGAGGCTTGAATCCACACGCTTCCTCGGAATATATAACCGAGCTTTACGCGATCTATATTTTACAAGAGGCGCAGGGATGTGGTACAGGCAAGAAACTTGTTCATGCTCTGGTAGAGCGTCTGGTACAAGAGCATTATTCTTCTATGCTTGTATGGGTGCTTGCCGATAATCCTTCACGTCACTTCTACGAAGCGTTAGAAGGGCAATACGTGTCAACAAAGCCGATAGAGATTGGCGGCGAGATGTTTGATAAAGTGAGTTTTGGCTGGCGTAACATTCGTGTTTTGTTATAACAGTTCTGCTTGTCGCATCGTCACCTTAAGCCTACAATAAGACGTGATACTACTAGATATTTGTATTGCACTGTATTATTGCTGATTCTATGAAAAAGGGGAATAGCATGCCTCATCTACTTGCTGCACGTGCTCAAATGGGTACGTCGCTTTTGTTTCACATCATCTTTTCCGTGCTAGGCGTTGGCTTGCCGCTTCTGCTCTGTATCGCGGAAGGTATTGGCATTAGAAAGAAAGATCCGGTATGGATAGCGCTGGCGCGACGCTGGTCACATGCTGCCGCGATCATCTTCGCGATTGGTGCCGTTTCCGGTACGATTGTTGAGTTTGAACTTGGGTTGCTCTGGCCTACGTATATTAACTACACAGGTGCGATTGTCGGCCCTTTGTTCGCTTTTGAGGGCTTCGCGTTTTTTCTTGAAGCAATTTTCTTTGCTATCTATCTCTATGGATGGGACCGTCTGAAACCGTTCCAACACTGGCTGTGTTCGCTTCCTATTGTGATTGGTGGTTCTGCCTCAACATGGTTCATTGTCACCACCAATTCATGGATGAACACCCCGACAGGTTTCACGTTCACAAATGGTAAATTGACGGGTATTGATACGGTAAGCGCAATCTTCAATCCGAGTGTGCCATACGAAACCGTGCATATGCTGCTTGCCTGTTATGTGGGTTGTGGCTTTGGTGTCGCCGCGATCTATGCCTTCTCGATGCTACGTGGCAATCGTGACACATATCGACGCTATGGTTTGTTGCTCGGTCTAGCAATGGCGTTAATTGCAACACCACTACAGATTATCAGTGGTGACTTCAATGCACGTTATCTTGCGGCGAAGCAGCCAACGAAGCTTGCCGCGATGGAAGGTGTGTTTCAAACAAGCTCAAATGTACCACTCCACATAGGTGGTTTGCCCATTTATGACGTGCAGACGGGTAAGGGTACATACTACTTTTCAATCGACATTCCTGATGGACTAAGCTTGATGGTGGGTTATAATCCCAACACAGTAATTAAAGGCTTGAACGAGGTTCCGCCGCAGGACCGTCCTAATCCCTTGCCTATTCATCTTGCCTTCGATGGCATGGTTGGAAGCGGCTTTTTCGCGTTAGGCATTGCTGGTCTCTTCTGGTTGCTGTACTTCACGCGTAAGCGTCGCATCCCTGAGCATCGTTTGATGTTGTTAGGTATTGTGCTCGCCGGCGTACTCAGCTTCGTTGCTGTAGAACTTGGATGGATTGTGACGGAAGAGGGGCGGCAACCGTGGGCCATTTTTGGCTTTTTGCGTACAGCTCAAGCAGTAACAACGGCCCCATTTCTCAATGTAAGCTTCCTGATTTTCTCTGCAATCTATATAGTGCTCGCATCCACAATGGTTCTGCTCCTTTTGCGTCAGGCGCGCAAACCATTGCCGAAGATGGAGTGGGATGCAGTGGCGAGTGGTCATGCAGAGAGCGATGAAGTGACGAGTCAGCAAGAAGAAAAAGTCGGCGTCTAAGCGTCAGAGGGGAGTGTTACACATTATGACCTTTCCACCATCGTTACCATATATTGTAATCAGTGTTCTCTGGTTCGCCCTAATTGCCTATGCTGTCTTTGGCGGTGCCGACTTCGGGGCGGGCATCTGGGAGATATTCGTGTCTGGCCCAACGGCGAAAGAGCAGCATGGATTAATTGACGAAGCACTAGGCCCTGTGTGGGAGGTGAACCACGTCTGGCTTGTGTTCCTGGTCGTTGGTCTTTTCTCAGGGTTTCCAACCGCGTTCGCAACGCTCGTCGCTGTGCTCTTCTTTCCACTCACGCTGGCCTTGATTGGCACTGTTTTGCGCGGCTCTGCGTTCATCTTTCGCACACATGGAGTAGAGAGAACTGCAAACATCTGGAATCGCGTGTTTAGCATTTCAAGCATCATCACGCCTTTCTGTCTGGGGGCGGCAGCGGCTACTGTAGCGGAGGGAGACATACAAAACTTTGGGCCGAAGGCACCATCGGACTTAGGAAGCTTGTGGCTTACACCATTCGCGATTACGATAGGTGTTCTTTCACTTGCTTTATGTGCAACAATTGCCGCAATCTTTTTGACTGTTGAAGCAACGAATCAGAATAAACCTGATTTGGTTGCGATGTTCCGTAGACGTGGCTTGATTGCAGGAGCCGTCACTGCCGTTCTAGGGGCTGTAGCCCTCTTTGAGGCAACGTATGCGGCACCAGTATTGTGGCAGGGCATGCTGAACCATGCTATTCCACTTGTGGCTGCTACGATGATTATTGGTGTAGGGGCGGCGGCGGCACTCTTCTTTGGCTACTACCGGATAGCTCGTGTGTTGATCGTTGCAGAGGCAGCCTTCATGCTCGGTTCGTGGGGCGTTTCGCAGATACCGTACATTATTCCACCTAAGCTAACGGTTGATGCAGCGGCAAGCACACCCAGTACACAACTGCTGATGCTGATTGGCATCATCATTGGTATGGCGATCATCCTGCCCTCGATATTGCTCTTGTTCTACATTTTTAAATACAAGGGTGGTATGGGTCTGCTGCAGAAGGGACCTGCCAGTGAAGAACCGATTGCACCTTTGCCTTTGCACAGCCGTAGTAACAAAGCTTCTGTGCGAGTGTGATGAGTAAGTGTAGGGACCGCATTCATCACGTCCGTTTGGGCACCTTATACCATCAGAAGGACGTGATGAATGCAGTCCTTACAAGGTGTCTAATGATGGAGGGTGATGGACGTGATGAATACGGTCCCTACCTCTGACACACCTACATTATTTCGCTATTAAGAGCATTGACACGTTCTTGTTGACAATCGCAATGCCAACAGGACGCGATACATTGGTCCTTACAATAGAAACGCAAGGATGCATACATGGCTTATGTAGAAGAGACACCTCACAACGAAACGGTGCAGCCACAACGACCTGAAACGAAGGGTATTTCGACAAGCAAACATGTTACTGATCACCTGGCAAACGAGCGCACATTTTTAGCATGGATACGGACGGGGTTGGCAACCATCACATTTGGCTTTGTGGTGGAACGTTTCGGGTTATTGCTGCGCGAGCTTGGCCTGAAGAGTGGCACTCAGGATGCCTCGTCAATTCACTATTCGTCTTTCATAGGTGTTACGTTGACCGTGCTTGGCGTAGTGATTATGATTGTGTCTTTACTGAATTTCCTGCATATTCGACGCACTATTGATAGTGAACAATTTCATCCTCAAGCTGGTTTCGCGGTCCTGCTTACAGTTCTTGCAAGCTTGATAGGCATTATACTGGCAGTATATTTGTTTGTTACCGCATAGCATGAAACACCGCGATGCTTGAATATGTCGCAATGTTTCATGTTTTCTCTTCTCTTAGTGAGCAGTGAGTGGAAGCGCTACTGAGTCAGGAATGACGATCACATCCGTGCCGTAACGAACAACCTGTGTGGCTGAGAATGATGGATAATGTCCTGTGAGCCTGTTGCGTAACCCCCCTGCTAGCTCAAACGCGACTACATGTAAGCTCGCGGGAACGCTTGTGTCAAGTACGATATTGCCTACTGCACCAACAACAGTTCCGCCTTCGCTGAGCACTTTGTAAGTGAGCAGGGCGCGACCTAGTGGTAGCGTTGGTAGTAGAGCATCGGCTTTTTCCTGAAGCAGATTATTTTCATCAGTAAACGTTATGGCATCAGTACCTATTGCATTAAGGGCCGTTGATCTGAGCGCACGATGACCAAAAGCACTTGTTTTTACGTACAGAGCGTATACTTCGTTTGTACGCGGCTCGAAATAAAAATCTTCGAGTGTGCCAACCTTTTTGCCTGAATCGATTGTGACAATTGCGATGTTCTGCAAATCAGACCAGCGTTTTCCTGTTTCGTTATTTTGCATGGACGACTCCTTTGCTCTACTTTAAATATTTATAGCAGTCGAAAAGCCCGCCTACCGTGTACATAACAGTATACACGACGGACGGGCCTTTGATCCTAATGGGTAAATTTAGCGTGAGGGGCGAAGTAGTTTGTGGAACAGGCCGAAGAGCAAGAATGTCGGAGGCCACTGACCTACGAAGATGCTCCAGTCGCGCTTGTTGAAAGCAAACAAGGTTGCTGAAATGACGATAGAGCCGAGTGCGGCCCAGTACCATACCTCTTCGGGAACCTGATCGGTCACACGGAAGTACTGCTCCTGTGCATCTTGTGCATTATTTGTGATTGCGTCTGATGTCTTTGCCATAATGTGTATTTTCCTTTCCAAGTCTTTATAATACGTATAGTGAGTCATGAGGGACCATAGTCTTTACTATTAACATGCTGAATTGAAGTAGAGCAAAACTGCCTCCCTCTAAACATCTTGCTCGTTTCAAAGCCTTTGTATTTAGCTTCTGGTTAATACACGAATGAACCCCAAATTTAGTAACAGTGTGTAACCATGAATTTCGGGATGTTGTTGTATACACCAATTTGTTTTATATAATAAAGGGAGGTGTCATTATGAAAGAAACACATGTATCGCCAATTGCATCTGCTCATGCTTCATTTCCAACGTGGAATGCAATCATAAAGACGAGTCGTCCATTTACGCTTACCGCAGCAATGAGTCCAGTATTTGTTGGTACCTCTGTTGCAGCGTATGCTGGTGTCTTTTCTCCAGCACCATTTTTGTTGACTCTCTTCTCCTGTTTGTTTCTACAAATTGGCACAAATTACTTTAACGAATACTTTGATTACCGCTATGGTCTCGATCATGCCGAATCTTTGGGAGCAACAACGGTCATCTTTCGTAAAGAAATGACTGCCAGGCAGGTCCTGAACGGTGGAATTCTGTGTTTTGGAATAGCGGCGCTACTTGGTTGTGTACTGGCCTATCTTGTTGGACCTGTGATTTTTCTGTTTGGTCTCGCTGCACTAGCAATTGCCTACTTTTATAGTGCGGAACCCTTTAAGTTTGCCAGCCGTGGTCTGGGGGATGTGATGGTGTATATCGCGATGGGCTTTCTCATGACGTGGGGATCGTACTTTGTGCAAGTTCATTCCTGGTCGTGGCCTGCCTTTGCTGCCAGTGTTCCTGTTGGCTTTATCGTAGTTGCTATTCTCAATATGAACAACACCCGCGATTACCAGGACGACATAGTCGTTAATAAGCGTACGCTTCCTGTACGCTTTGGTCAGAAGTTCGGACAGCGTTTTCACGCGTTTCTGCTGATCGGGAGCTATGTTGCTGTCACTGTCTTTGCTTTGACTCATCTTCTACCACTACTGAGTTTGCTCGTGTGGCTCACGTTCCCGCTTGCGTTTACAAACGTCCGTTCCGTCCTACAAGCGACAGACCGTAAGGCATTTGTCACCGGCATCAAGAAGACTGCGCAGCTACATCTTGTGTTTGGCGTCGTGCTCTCGTTAGCAATTATACTGGCGATCTTTGTAAGGCTACCTTTGTAGTTGGTTTACACGGACGCCCACTGCAGCGCATCACTCCCCGAATGCGGCTCGGCGACTAGCCCTACCATACACAACGAGCATGTATGGTAGGGCTAGTCCCCATAAG
>CAXTUE010000164.1:0-9185 GCA_964247355.1 uncultured Ktedonobacteraceae bacterium
GTGACTCATATCGAATGATTTGATAATACGAGTATGGTGCTCAGGCTCTTCATGTTCAGGAAAACGGTCGCGGATGACAAAAATCTGCTCCGTGATCTTTTGAACGTAGTAACGCTCTTCCGTTACACTATTCCTGCCACTACTATCAGTATGAAGTTGATGAGGTATTTTTTGTTTATTCATGATTACTACGTTATGCTTTCGTTGCATACTATTTCACGTTCATCGGAGATATCAGGCAGCTTCGCTTTAAGCAACGGAGCGACATCACGCCTTGCATCGTTCAATATTGCCCCCTCTAAATCCGCTCCCAGCAATTTTGCGTTTCTCAGATCAGAGGTGTGCAAATTAGTGTGATGCAAGGTGGCATCGCGTAAGTCAGTCCAGTTAAGAAGGGTATGGGAGCAATCGGCATCAGTAAGATTGACACTTCTCATATTGGCGTTACGGATATCAGCCAAGTGCAGGTCTGCTCCGTGCAGATCGGCGTCTTGCAGATTGACTTCGGTCAGATCGGCTCCATGAAAATCGATTCCATGCAGATCAAGTCCGTGTAAGTCGGCTCCGTGAAGGTCTGGTTCAAACGCTCTTATCTCCGAATAGTCGCGTCTCCACTTATTCCAGAGTGCTTTACCTGATGCAAGAATAGCAAGTTGACGTTCGTCTGCCATGATGTGTAATTTCCTTACGTAGAATAACTTTTTTATAGACTAACAAGCACATTTAACAGGGACAAGCTCATACTCTGTCACGAAATACGTTTCGCCTCTTTTCCCATGCTCGCTTCCTGACAGTAGCACGATACGCATTATAGCTAAATACACATACGACAACAACAATGGCGAGCAACAACAAAAATATTGGTTGCACAAAGCACTCCTTAGTTTTATGCCTTCAAGCACACCTTCTACTATCGAGCAGTGCCCGATGTGTAAAGAAAGCAGACAGATAAGCGAGTTCAGCAATCATGGTCATACATAAAGAGGAGAAAGCGAAGCAGTTAGAGCTTTCTCACAACCAAGGAATGTTTCGAGTGATGCTTTATACGAGGAACATGATTTTTGAGAGGAAGTAGACTACTCTTTAAGTATACACTACTTCTTATAAACATACAACCATTACAAACATCTCAAAAGTACGCACCATCCACCCAAATAGCTCTATCGTTACGTTCGTATTAAAGATTCGTTGCTGATTATAGGTTGGATGAGAGAGTGTAGCTTTGAGAAGGACATTTATGAAACGTTGGGAAGCGGTTATTACACTACCATTGCTTGTAATATTTTGTTTTGCGCTCATCATCCGTGTCGCTTATAATTTCACAGTTGCGGCTGGTTATTTTCCGCTTCACGACTCACTCACCTATCAAAATATTGCATTTCATATCGTGCAGGAACATTGCTATTGCCTGTACTCGCACCTGCCGACGGTTGACCGTGCTCCACTCTGGCCCTTTGTGATAGCAATTATTGACCGTCTTTTGGGACCACAGGACATGCTTGTGCGGCTCTTCTTGTGCCTTGTCGGATCGGGAACATGTGCTTTCCTGTATCTCTTCGCGCGAGACCTGTTTGGGGAACGCATTGGTATTTTTGCGGGCATTGTGGGAGCAATCTATCCATTTCTGTATGTATACGATGGTTTATTGTACTCTGAGTCACTCTACATTTTTTTATTGCTGGTCTTCTGTTATACGCTCTATCATGTACAACGAACACCTCGTTTAGGTTTAATGGTGACAAGTGGTGTAATTCTTGGTTTGCTGTCACTTACCCGTCCTAATGGAATAGCTTTGCTCGGCTTATTTATTGGATGGGTTGCCGTGATGTACGGGATGAAAGTTTTTTCGAGACGTACAGCTCTTCAAGCTGTGCTAATCGTCTCGTTGCTCTCGCTCATTTTTATCGCGCCGTGGACAATTCGCAACTATAAAGTTACACATACACTCGTGCCTGTTGCCGTAGGTGATGGCAAAGTGATGCTGGGTGCATATAATTATGAGACTGCTGATCCTGTCTATCAACATAGCTATTACGCGGGCGTTTGGATTATTCCCAGCGAGTCGACGCCATGGGTCGTAGCACAATTTCCGAAGGATTGTGCAAGGGCATGTGAAGTTGCACGAGATAACGCGTACAAGACGGCGGCCCTTGCATGGGTACAGACACATCTTTCCTCTATGCCGTTTCTGTTCGGGCAGCATTTTGTCAACATATGGCAAGTTGTTCCACAGGAGGCTGACTTGGCGATCAATCGTTTTCCAGATCAGGATTCCTCGCGCTTTGTTGTGATAATGATGGAGACGATCACGCCGATTGTGTTTATGCTGGCCCTGCTAGGCATCATAGTAACGAGCGAACGATGGCGTGACTTGCTCTTTATCTATTTGATGATGTTGCTGACACTGGCGCAAAGTGTTGTCTACTACGGCATACCGCGCTTCCGCGCACCTATCGAGCCAATATTGATTTTACTGGCCTCTGGTGCCATCTGGTGGATCGTCTCCTATAGTAGCAAGTGGTGGAAAAGCAAACATTCCTGAAAAGAGACATGCCACACCTGGAAATGCCGGGTGTGGCATGTCTCTTTTGTCTATGCCTAACAAAAAACCTGATACAACTTATTCGTTGTCCAGGTCTTCAGGTTCCAAATCGTCTTCCTCCTCGTCCTCTTCGTCCTTGTAATCATCCAGATACACCATGTCGGAATAATCTGTTGAATACGAGTCCTTGCGAACGCGGATTGTTGGATTAATGGTGGGGAATGGCTTCAAGCCAGTTGGCTCTGCCGGACCCTCCATCTGGGTCTCATATGCTGGCGCACCTTCGCGTACCAACACCTCGTCGCCCACTGCCATCGACTCAAAGCCCAGGCGTCTCAGGTCCATTACCATGCCGGGCCAGGTATCTTCGGCGTCGATAGCCCACCACTCACGTCCCAGAATGCGAACAGGTCGGACGCGCAAAGGCCGGTTGAGATCGCCAATATTGGCCAGCAAGGATGTACGTTTCCGTTCGGCTTTTTCCACGGCTATAAACCGTCCCTTCTAAAAAATGGGGCACTCATGAGTATAATTTCGTTCCACGTATAAGGCATCTCTCCAGAAAATACTTACTACATCTATCTTCTTTCAAAAGCCTTCTACAACGGAAAGAATAGTATGTTAATACCATACCATATCGTAAAGACGTTTCGCCACATCAAAAACGGGTATATTCCCCGATAGAATGAATGTCACCACGGTGAACACTCTCTACTTATATATACGCTCAAATGCTTGCGAATATTCCATCAAAACATGGGACATATGCACCATGTATTTCCACCGGAATGCCCTTACACTCTACAGTACACACCCTGATTTTGATTGTTGACACTACACAAGATTGAGTGCATACTGCATAGATAGAGGGGTATTCACACGATGGATACGATAGCAATCCTCAGAAGGATACGAGCTATGACTCAGCCGAGAAAAAGGTTGCGCACACTTTCAGGGACGACGGTGCGCCGCATCCGCAATACGCCCAACTATCTCTTTCTTTTGTGGCGTTGGAGCGCATGGTTCTACGCGGCAATCATCATCATTGGCTTTCGTCCGAAGTTCTATACGCCGACGACAGTTACTGTGGGGTACATTTTTCTTGCCATCACCTTTGTGCAATCGCTGTTTGTCACGCTCTATGCGCCGGTCTTTCAGGTTTTCTTTCCCTATTTACCACGTCTTGGAGGACTACGCCCCACCGATGCAACACTACGTAGAAGAGCACAAGACGATGATGTAGAAATACTCACACCGCTTGCAAGCACACCAAATCAGTACTTCACAATAGCAATCTATGCGCTCGATGTAATTGTATGCGGTCTTGTTGTGTATTTTACAGGTCCTAACGGTGGTGAACCTTATTTTGGTGTCAGTTCACCCTTTCATCGCTATGCTCTTTCAGCCGGCCTCGCGGCAGGCTTTGCTTATGGCTATCCGGGGGCGATAGCAGCCTCAATCGGTCTTGACCTCTTCATTGTATTCGCACTTATTGTACCCGCTCCCAATACGCCTTTCTATGCGCCAAACGTCCTGGATATTCTGGGTGCTCTTTTCGATACGCCACTGGTCGCGATCATCGCTGCGGCAATCGCTGCTATTCTTGTAAGTTATGCGCAGAGCAAACGGCGCGAGCAGGACAACACGCGCCGACAGCGCGCGCTTGTCCGGGTCAGCGAAACACTGGCAAAGGGGGCAACGAGTCGTCAGCACCTGCTACAACAAAGCGTGACGCCGATGCGACAGGGTGGACACTTCCAACGTTTGGCGATTGCACTTGTAAATACGCAAAGTAGCGACGAAATGAATAAAGATACGCTTCCCGAACCCATCGTTTGCGTTGAAGTTGATACACACTCGGACATGTTGCCCGACGACTCTGAAGCACTATTGTCGCAGGTCACGCAATCGGGGCAAAAGCTGGACACGTTTGAACTTTTACAAGATGAGAGTGGTTATGGCATTGCAAGGTTGTATCTCCCTATTTACAAAGATGAACAGGTACAGCTTGTGCTTGGAGCTGAAAATATACGACAAACGCCGTATGGAGAGAGACAGGAAGAGTTTCTGGCGATAACTGGAGCACAATTGCTAATCGCACTCGACAACATTCGGCTTACGGAAGAGACGATAGAACTGAACGCGGCTGCCGAACGAAGCCGTATAGCCCGTGAAATTCACGATGGTATCGCGCAACTTGTCTATATGATGAGTCTGAACGCCGAAACATGCGCCACACAAGCGCATCGTATGGCGGAGGCTTCAGAGGAGGACGCGGAGCTGCTCACTCCATTAGCCCAGCGTATGGACACATTAGTCACCGTATCGAAACAAGCGTTGTGGGAAACGCGCAACTACATGTTCAATCTCAAGCCGCTTATGAGCGGCTCAACCAATCTCACACAAATGCTGACAAATCAGGTACGCGAGTTTCAGGCCATTAGTAGTCTTCCAACACATTTTGAGGTCGTGGGCGTTGAGACTGCTTACAACGGCGACACAAAGCGTGCGCGTCGCTATGCGCAGATTGGAGCCGCCATCTTCCGCATTGTGCAAGAGGCTTTGACGAACGCCTATAAGCATGCAGGGGCAAGCGAGCTATGGGTACAGCTTACGCTTGCCCCCGAACAGGTCGCTGTTGAGATCAGCGACGACGGGCAAGGCATGCAATCAGCGTATTATAGCTATGATCTTTCTAGTAATGGTGAGCGCCAGCGTCTATATTCTGGACATGGTTTGCGAGGAATGCGTGAACGAGCCGAAGAGCTTGGCGGCACCTTCGACATCGCTCCACTTGCCGAAGGCGGTGTCAAGATACACGTTCAGATACCGATGTAAGATTTGCCTGGAAGGAGCCTATCATGGCGAAAATACGCTTGATGATCGTAGACGATCACGAAATTGTACGCATGGGTATGCGTGCCTTGTTTGAACTGGAGTCGGATATCACCGTTGTCGGCGAAGCAGGTAATGGTGCTGAAGCGGTTGCGAAGGTGGGCATACTGGACCCGCAGGTGATTTTGATGGATGTGCGCATGCCAAACATGAGCGGCATCGAGGCTTGCCGTGATATCAAAAACACACGTTCTGAAGTCTCTATCTTAATGATCACTTCTCACGACGATGCACAGGCGGCGGAGGATTCTATTCTCGCGGGCGCAAGTGGCTACCTCATCAAAAATTCTAGCCGTGCGGAGTTGCTCAAGGCTGTACGTCTTGTCGTAACGGGTCAATCGCTGGTGAATCCGAGTTCAGCGAAACAGGCGATGACTCGAATTTTGTCGCTAGCAAGTGGCTCAGTGCATGTTCCGGGGGAAGAACTCACAGACCGCGAACGCGAGGTGCTTGCGCTGGTAGCTCGCGGCTATACGAATAAGCAAATCGCGGACGCGCTTTACGTTAGCGAGAAAACGGCGCGTAACCACGTTAGCCACATTCTTGAGAAGTTGGGGTTGTCTCGACGGAGCGAGGCTGCGGCTTATGCCGTCGAGAATAAGCTTGTGCCGCCACGTGAGATGCGCCGTGACGAACAAGTATAGTCTCACTTGCAAGACGATTAGAAAGAGAAGTTAGATGGCAGAACGCGAACTCGATATTATGCATCCGTCAACGACATCTGGACAAAACTATCTTCTGAACGCGCAGTATAAAGATGCGGCGAATCTGAATGCGCGCATTCAATTGCATGAACGCTTCAGCACACAAACGTATGATTGGCAACGCTGGGTATTTAATACTCTTCAAGCAAAACCGAGGAGCCGCATACTCGAAATTGGGTGTGGTCCGGCGCGTCTGTGGCTCAACAACTTTGATCGCATTCTACAGGACTGGCATATCACGCTTTCGGATTTTTCTGCGGGTATGCTGCAAGAGGCACAACACAATCTCAAAGCGGTACGACACGATTTCGATTTTCAGCAGTTTGACGCACAGTCTATTCCTTTCAAGGAAAAAAGCTTCGACATTGTAATCGCCAATCATATGCTCTATCATGTGCCTGACCTGAACAAAGCACTCTCTGAGATACGGCGTGTGCTTGTATCGAAAGGAAGATTCTATGCAGCTACCAATGGTCTCACGCACCTACGCGAGATAGGCGATTTGATCAGACGCGTTGAGCCATCCTATCAAAGAGGTCTTGTACCAAGAGATGCATTCAATCTGGAACACGGAGGCGAGGCTTTAGCGCGCTGGTTCTCGCGTGTCACGGTAAAAACGATAGATGACGGGTTGGTCGTCACAGAAACCGAGCCATTGATCGCATTCATTCTTTCACTGCCTGTACAATCCTTTATGACGGACGAAAAGCTCCAGCAACTGCGCGAAAGTATTGAACAGGATATTCGAGAGCATGGAGCCATACGTATCACGAAAAGCACGGGAATGTTCGAGGCAATCCGGTAGGGACCGGATGTATCGCGTTCGAGACCTATTTATCGCTTATACATGTCCACTCATGAATGATGTTTGACAATGTATTACACGCGTTTACATTACAGAGAATAGACGCTCAAATTGCTATACACGATATCGGCATCTTCTCCGCCTGTTGCGGTGGTTGCAAGCAAAGCAATATAACCATTGGTGAAGGTGTTGTTTGTGTCCTGTACAGTGGTTAAGTACACGCTATTCGCATAGAACGAGAGCGTACTGCCATTGGCAATAAGTTGCAAAGTATTCTTCTTGCTGATTTTTAACGCGGACGAAGGAGTCCAATCTTGCAGTGTTGTATCGCCTGTCCCTGTACTAAAGTTGCTGGACTGCGAGATTTTGTAGCGTCCAGTGTTATCGACCTCAAACAAATAGCCAGCATAGGCACCCAGCGTCTTTGTGCTCACGCGGAAGAAGACACCGCCGGAATGTCCGCCCACAATGGTCATGTCGACGGAGAGGGCCACGTTGTTGTATCGACTACCTTTTTCGATGCAGCCTTGCAACTGGCCTTCGTTCAGCACAGAGGTACCCTTCTTTATGTGGTAGCCATCTGAGGCAAAAACACAATTTAGGTTTGTGTTCCACTGCTCCTGTTGCGTGTTGGTATTGTTCTCATTCTTTAATGCGTCACGATAAAGTACCGTACCCGTGGTCGCAGTTTGAATAACGCCTGCGGTTGCTGTAGCATGTACCTGAGTAGTGACAGTTACGCCAGCAATAGCTGTTGCCGTAGTGTGCTGTGCTTGTTGCGTTGCATTCGTGAAGGCTTGAGCAGTTGCGGTTAGATTTGATGTAGCAGTAGGCGACGCGCCCTTTGTAGCCGAGGCACTACTGCTTGTCGCGGTTTGCGCATTTCCGCCCGTGCCTGTTGCGCCTCTAATTCCTGGTAGCGAGTGGTCCAATAAGACGTAGATAATGGGACCAAGTACTGCAAGCAATACAACAAGAGCTATTGCTGTGACAATACGGGCGCGGGTACGAGTTGGCGATGGTGGAGGTCGAAATGCTTGCGTGGCACGATTGGCGGGAGGCACATAAGCAGGTTTATTCATAACTCTGGTTGTTCGTCTTCCAGGTTGCTGCGTCGATAGCATAGGTGTGGGATGAGGCAAGACAAGCGGAACGTTTTGCACGGGAACATTTTCTTGCCACATAGGTGTAGCAGGATTGTGTATTGTGCTTGCCGTTCTCGACGTATTAACTGCTTGACAAAACGCTTCGGCAAATGCCGTTGCACTGGAATAGCGTAAGTCAGGGTCTTTCTCTAAACCGCGCAATATAACGCGCTCAACCTGTGGCGGGATGTTCTGTACAATACTGCTTGGGAGTGGTGGCTGCTTTGTCATATGCATGGTGACAACGGCAATCTGGTTTTCTGCCGAGAAGGGCAAGCGGCCCGTGACCAGTTCATACAACAGAACACCGAGCGAGTAGAAATCGCTACGTGCATCTGCTTTATAGTGCGGCTCGAAAAGTTCAGGCGCGACGTAATCGACTGTACCCAAGACGTTGCCGGTCGAGGTGAGTTGTGTCACATCGGAGTCGGTACGGGCAATGCCAAAGTCAGCGAGATAGCTATTGTCATCAGCATCGAGCAGGACATTTGATGACTTGATGTCGCGGTGAATAATACCTTTTCTATGAATGTAGTCCAGAGCATCGGCAATTTCGCGCAGGTAGTGACAGGCATCTGGAAGAGACAATGGTCCGCGCCGAATGTGGGAACGCAGTGTGCCACCATCCATAAAGGGCATGACGATATAATAGTAGGGAATGCCGTCAATGTCGTCTACACCAGTATCGAAGACAGGCATCAGATGCGAGTTGTGCAACGACGCCATCAAACGCGCCTCGCGGATGAAACGTTGCAGCAATTCCTCGTCTTCACGCTTGAAGACCTTGACCGCAACGTCGCGCTGAAACTTCGTCCGCCATTCCACCACGACCCGCCAGTTGCCGCAATTCATAGCGGTCCAATACCCGCCCTTCTAAGCCTGCCATACATTTGCTCCGGTATCTAGGGAGGATGAGCAAGAGAAAAACGGTGTCGCTCATCAATTTTGTTGTCTCATGTATTAAACGTTGCACAAACGCTTTAGTTGCGGCTTAGGGTGGAGATGAGAGCATTCAAACATCCTCTTCTGAGAGAGTAGACAACCACTGCCTCACTTCTTCGATCATACGGTGATGTATCGTTTCAAAAATTCCT
>CAXTUE010000165.1:0-9154 GCA_964247355.1 uncultured Ktedonobacteraceae bacterium
TCATAGCAGGAGCACTCCACGGTTGTACTCGTGTAGGAGGAAATCTCCGAGGTTTTAAGAGAGACCAACGCCAGTAAAGGGTTGTTCCATGTCGGATATATCCATGTGAAGTATGATTGATACATATTACAACATACACGCAAGATGAGGTAGAATAGCATTAATAATGTGCTTAAAGATGAATTAAGGAGACGAAAAGAGTCTATGCTAACACAATATATTAAAGCTGCTATGCGACGCGCCAAGTACGAAATTTTGTTATCCGATAGCACGTTCTATGGAGAAATACCAGAATGTAATGGTGTGTATGCAAACGCTCCAACTTTAGAAGAGTGTCGGGAGGAACTTGAAGAGGTATTGGAGGAATGGATTTTGTTACGTGTTGCGCAACACCTTCCCATTCCTGTAATTGAGGGAAAAGAGTTAACTATCAAGGAAGTTGCTTAATGCCTCATTTAGGACCAATAAAACGTAAGGACCTTGTATATTATCTTAAAAAAGCAGGTTTTGAAGGTCCTTATTCTGGTGGAAAGCATCAGTTTATGATAAAGGGAAACTTGAGTATCACAATACCTAATCCTCATAAGGGCGATATTGGAGCCGACTTTTTAGTGAAAATACTGAAACAAGCTCAGATTAGTAGGGAAGAGTGGGAGAAACTTTAATTGATGGCCTTTTCCTCGGAGTCTAAAAACTTGATGTATTACCCCCCTTCTGATAAATCAGCGTCTCCAACATGGAGCAATCTTTCCCAGGTCTCCTAGCATCTTAAGTTCACTGTTTTTCTATAGAAAGGCATTATCATGTTCTACCATCTTGGCAAGATTGCCACCCGCTTTCGCTGGTTGATTGTGGGCCTGTGGATGGTCGCGGTTGCCGTTGCGTTACCATTTGCTCCACAGGCTAGCCAGGTTCTACAATCGGGCGGCTTTATCAGTCCTGACGCCGAATCACAACGCGCCATTAACGTGCTCACTCAAAAACTCCATCTCGACCAGACCATAGTGCAGGTCATCTTCACGAGCAAAAACTATACGGCTGACGACCCGCGTTTCATACAACAATCACAACAAGCTCTTTCGCGAGTTCAGAGCTGGTCACTGACTGCGCAAATCGTCTCGTTTACTGATAATCCACGCCAAATCTCGTTGGACCGCCACGCAGCCTATGCAAACGTCTTGCTCAAACCTGATCCCGATAGTGCCGCTAAACTATTGCCTCAATTGAGTCAGAAACTGCAGAAAGTACCTGACTTGCAGTATAGCGTTGGCGGTGGTCCCGTATTCTATAACGATATTCAGTCTGTGAGCGAGGACGATTTACGACGCGCAGAATTGCTCGCGTTCCCCTTCGCCATCATCGCACTGTTGTTTGTCTTTCGTTCGGCAATCGCCGCCATTCTGCCCGCCTTTGTCGGTGGCTTTGCCGTTGTCGTCGCGCTTGCCCTTATCTTTGCTATAGGTCATGTCACGCCGCTCTCAATCTTCGTGTTGAATATTACCACGCTCTTCGGCTTGGGTCTCGGCGTTGATTATTCGCTGTTCATGGTCAGTCGTTTCCGAGAGGAGATCGCACACGGGCGCAGTATCGACGATGCCGTAGTACTCACCGTTGCCACTGCCGGACGTGCTGTAGCCTTTTCTGGTATCACCGTTTCCATTGGTCTCCTCGGACTCGTCTTCTTTCATATCAACATGCTCCACTCCGTCGGGCTTGGTGGTATGCTCGTCGTACTGTTAGCTGTCCTGGCAGCTTTAACGCTCTTACCTGCACTGCTCTCGATTATTGGACTCAATGTGAACAAATGGCCTGTACGTTTTCCTCGTCTACGGAAAGCGGCTTCTCCTATGACCGTAAATGGTGTTGTCGCGCCACATCATGGTTTCTGGTATCGCTTGTCACATTTCGTCATGCGGTATCCAGTGCGAGTATTCATACCTGTTCTGCTCCTGTTGATTAGCTTTGGTTTGCCCTTTTTAGGTGTGCGTTTCTCCGCGCCTGATGCGTCTATCTTGCCAAAGGATGTGCCTTCGCGTGAGGCATACGACCTGCTAGCGAAACGCTTCAATGACCGCGAGACAACGCCAATCCTGCTGGCTGTCCAGACGAAGGGCGATGTAATGACGCCCATCAATATCACCAATCTCTATAACTACATTAAGCGCATAGAGGCCGACCCCAACGTAGATCGTGTCGATAGCATCGTGAGTGCCGACCCGCGCTTTACGCTTGAGCAGTATCAATTGATCTACACGCATCCCAATCTGATTGCCGACCCCTATATAGCGGCTCTGGTCAAATCTTCTGTTGCTGGCGACACCACGTTCGTGCAGGTTATCAGTAAATACGGTATGCTTGACCCACGTTCACAAACATTAGTACAGACCATTCGTAATACCAAACCTGGTAATGGTATTGCAACGCTTGTCGATGGTGGTACGGCAGGTGATATGGACTACGTGAGTTCGCTCTACACCGACTTTCCATATGCGATTTTAGTTATCGCGTTGACAACGTATATCGCGCTTCTCTTCCTGTTCCGCTCTGTGCTGTTGCCGCTCAAAGCAATTATCATGAACACGCTATCCATTGCAGCCTGTTATGGCGCGTTGGTTGTCATCTTCCAAAACGGCTTTTTGCACCAGCTTCTGAACTTCACACCGCTTGGCTTTGTCGAGGCATCCAGTCCCATTCTCTTGTTCTGTACCATCTTTGGCCTCTCGATGGACTACGAGGTCTTTCTGCTCTCTCGTGTGCAAGAGGCGTTCTGGCAGACTGGCAACAACACACGTGCCGTGGCGTTGGGACTACAACGTAGTGGTGGCATCATCACGAGCGCAGCCGTCTTCGTCATTGTGGTCAGTTCCTGCTTTATCACCGCGAATATGATTATCGTAAAGGCACTTGGACTCGGTATGGCACTTGCCGTGTTGATTGACGCCACACTTGTGCGCGGTCTGCTTGTACCGGCTACGATGCGCTTATTGGGCGACCTGAACTGGTGGCTGCCGTTCTCAGGCGTACAGCGTCATCCACCCACGCTCGCGGAATACATGGTCACAGAAGAGTCGGCACCGGCAGAAGAGGATGATCTTTTTCCCACTACTCCGAAGACAAACGCGGGAGTTGGAGGCGGCAAATAATGCACAAGGATATACATTCTACAATGTTTAAAATACGTTTTCTCAAAATGCTGCCAGCAGGTGTGATACTTTCGCTCCTGCTCTTGCTCCTGTCATCCTGTGGTTTTCCAGGTATTGTCTCTACAACTGCACAACTGCCGACAAACGTCAAGAATACGACAACACCAACAAGTCAACTTCCACCTGTTCGCTTTCCTCAAGATGAGGCGGCGCACACTGACTTGACCGAATGGTGGTACTACACAGGGCATATGAGCACAACCGATGCCAACGGCAAGCCGCATACGTACGGTTTTGAGTTAGTTATCTTTCAGGCATTGCGTAGCAGCTTTCCGCCAGTCTATGCCTCGCACTTCGCTATCAGCGACATCACACGAGGCGAGTTTCACTTTGATCAGCGTCGCTTAATTGAGCCAAACGCCGTCATTCCAAACGGAACCTCAACGAAGGGCATTGACGTGCATGTTGGCGATTGGAGTATTCAAGGACTCAATGGACTCGATAACCTCAACGCCACAATGTCTAACTATACAATGCACATCAGCCTGCGCGGTCTTAAACCTGCTACGCTGCACAATGGTACAGGCTTGATTACCTATGGGCCAGGAGGCTTTTCCTACTACTATTCGCGCACACGAATGGCCGTCTCTGGCACCCTGCTTGACCATAATCAAGCGAAAACCGTCACGGGTGAGGCGTGGATGGACCACCAGTGGGGCAATTTCCTCTCGCTCGGTGGTGGAGGTTGGGACTGGTATAGCATTCAGCTAAACAATAACACTGAGATGATGCTCTACTTCCTGCACGATGCCACTGGCGCAACCACCTCGACCTATGCAGGCTATATTGATGTCGAAGGGAAAGACCACCTGTTGCCAACAAGTTCGTTGCACTCAACGGTTCTCGATTATTGGACGAGTCCGGCAACAAAGGCAAAATATCCCTCTGGTTGGAAACTCGATATCAACGATCCGCAGGTGAAGGTATCGCTTACTATAACGCCTCAACTCAAAAATCAGGAACTTGTCACGTATCAGTCTACAGGCAATAGCTATTGGGAGGGCGCGGTAGATATCCAGGGGCAAAGCAACGGGAACGCTGTGCAGCGGCAAGGCAACATCGAGCTGACAGGATACACACAAGGATAATAACAGATTAATTGGCAGTAAAGAGCGGGGTAGGGACCGCATTCATCACGTCCGTCTAATGCTATTAGGGTGACACATGGACGTGATGAATGCGGTCCCTACCCGTATCACAAGTATTATGTTAAACATGATACTATTAACGTTCCATCACCGTGTACCCCGCCCTTTGTAGTTGGCCATCAATCACAACAAGATATTCCTGCTGCACTTTGTATACACCCTTCTCATTAGGGGTGAGTGTTACATAAGCCAGTGTGTTTTGAAAGAGCATGTCGTATTGAATACGCTTCTCTCCGTCGGATGTGCGAAGTTGCAACATACGTGTATCTAATCCGCCATAGTTTATATTTGTGATACGTGCTTGTCCTGTCACTAACTTCTTGCTCTGCGGCGAAAGTGCATTTTGAATTGGTGAGGAGACTAGTTGCAATAAGCGTACTTTTGTTTTTGAAAAAGACCTCTTTGCCTCCATTGCGTAGGAAAAGTGGACATCGCCTGAAAGCACTATGATATCGTGTGTACGCTTTGTCAATAGCTGCACGAGTTCGCGCCATGTCTCTAAAAAGAGTGGCCAGTGATCGAAGCTTGTCTGTTGTGCAACTCGTTGCTGTATCTGAGTTACTCTTTTACCAAGCCAGCGTAGGGGGTGTGCCCATAGTCGCACACCCATAAGATATTCAGCGAGACCAATCAGCGGTGGCAGTAAGACTGGTACTGAGGACACGAGTATCGAAGGCTGTGCATCGTGCTTTTGTAGCCATGTTGCCAACTCGTGCATCTGCGTTTGCCCTAGAATGCGTGTAGGTCCATAGGTGCCGTCCCCTTGCTGCGTAAAGCTTCTTGTGCGCTCCGAACGTGCGTTGACAACGAATATCGGCGGTACCGTCGAAATCTCATAATGCCAGCGTCCCTCCGCTTCACTACATACTTCATGTCGAAGAAAGGAACGCATTGCTTCAAGCATATCCTCCCCACTCTGTTCCCCTTCTTGCATCAAGCGTAACAAGGGATAGAGCATCTCATCTCTTTGTATGAGATTGCCCCAGCCTTGATAGACCCAGTAAGCAAGTAGTCCATCGACAAGCACCTGTTCCTGCCCGTTTTGTAACATTGTCGCACTCCACTGAGGCGAAACGTTCCAGCTATTGGTAATTTCGTGGTCGTCAAAAATCATGAATGTAGGAATACAAGCAAGCACCTGTCGTACATCTTTATCCTGTGTCCAGACATATTCATAGAGAGCTGCAAAGTCTTCAAACGTTTTCGCACCATTTCGCAGTTGTGGATACTTTTGCCTGACCTCTTGCGATGGCTGATCGGCATAGACTTGGTCTCCAATTAACAACAGCAGGTGAGGCCATACAGCTTCTTTTTGCTCATCATGTGCTTGCAACCAGCGTCCAAAGGCGCTGAGTGCATCGACTTGTGGAGCGACAAATTTACGACATGACCCGTATGCGATACGCAATTGTCGGAATGTAGAAGGATGTGCATCACTTTTCTCCATTGTGCGAAAGCAACAAACGAGCGTTTCGTCGAGATGTTCTACGTGTCCTTCATACTCATTAGTAAGAGACAGCCAATACGTGTACCATGTTGCAGGTTGCAACCCTTGTAGTTGAGGAGTAACATAATGTCGACCCCCGATGGTAACGGTATGAGAACGAACGTGTAGCGGTTTTTGTTGAGTTGAAGCATCTAAGCATTGCACAGTAAGAAGAGTAGTTGCTACACGGGAACATTCTGCCCAAAGCACAACGCTTGTCGCGCTCGTGGCACGAACGAGAGGACCAACACGAAACATTCTCTTTTCCTTTGTTATGAAGTACAATAGTCTTATAGAAGACATGTATAAGACATTTTTATTATAATACATGGTGTGCCCCTGTTATTAGGAAAAAGATAAGTGTAAAAGAGGTGGAAAGTGCTAAAATGCTCTGCGTGAAGCTTAAAAAATATAAAAGAGGGATAACGTGTACTACAAACTATATTGTTCGCATATTCAAGCTCATGGATTGCTAAGGAAGAGGTGTGTACGGTATACTTGTTATACTTGAAACAAACTTGTTAATATTGACAAAATTGGTATCACAGGTTGACTTGTACATATGAAAGTATGCTATACTCTGTTTCAGTGTGCAAATATATATTTGTTACAAGCATTTGTACAAACTATGAAATAACAACGTCAACAAAATGTTTACATATGTGTAATATTTTCAGAAACCCGTTGTTGCGTATGTCGTGCCTACAATAAGCTTGAGGGGGACTTGCTCATATATGATAAGAACAAGCACGTCGCTAAATTCACCGGGCGATACTATACGTTCTTCAGAGGAATTTGCTGTTGTTGAACGTGTTGCTCGCATCGTCTCAAGTGTGTATGGTGCGAAGCCTGATTATACACGTCTTGCTGCTGAGCTAGCGCAGGCAATTTCTTTCGACGTTTTTGGCATAGTGCTTTTGCAACACGACCATAAAGCTGTGCGGGTAACGGTGTGCCAGCACAATAGTAGTGCTTCGAGTGGAGAGGCGTCTCAACAATGGATTGCACACTATCACCAGCATCCTTTTACAGACTCTATGCTTGAGCGTCTGCTGCATAAAACATCTTTGCTCGTCAATGAGTACCCACAGGGACTTCATGGTTCTCCTGCCGAAAGTGGAGACGCGCTTAGCAACTATCCGCACCTTCGTTCGACATGCATTGTGCCACTACGCACGAAAGAACGTCTGTTGGGAACACTTGAACTTGGTAGTGTGTTACCAGCTAATTATGCGAACGCACAGGTTCAACGCTTGATTGGGGCAGTTGCGCAGGTCCTGGCTGCCGCTCTTGAGCGTACGCAACTTGAAGGGAGCGCGGAGATTCAAGACCGGCAGCGTCAGGCGTTGAAAGACGTTTCTCGTGCGCTAACCTCAACTATGGACCTCCCGACTATCTTAGGGCATATCACGAGTGGTGTGGCAAAAGCTCTTGACGTTGCCTCAGTAATTGTGACGCTTGAGCCACATCAAGCCAGTGTACAACTCGCAGCGCATTCTGGACTCGATGAAGCAGTACTACGTACTGTGCTTAATGAGGCCTTCGTGCTGTCAGAAAACTGCATCATTGGCAGTACTTTGCAGCATGGGCAATCGTATATATCTAACGATATTGAACGCGATGAGCGCTTCCCACGTAGCCATGTACTAACCTCAGCTCTCTCCATTCATTCAGTTCTTAGCTACCCGCTTGCAATTGAAAATACTATTTATGGAGCACTATTACTATGCTCACAGGAAGCAGGCGGATTTACTCCACTAAAAACTGATATTGTTGCACTTTTCGCTTCTCAAGCTACACTCGCCATTCATAATGCTTTACTATCTGAAGCGGCGGCTCAACGCAAACGCTTTCAAGACGCTATTGAGCAGTTAGAGCTAGCAGTATCGAAACGCAAACTTACTAAGGCGAAAGAGTATGCGCTCTTGAACCGTGTACGTGAAGAGGCACAACGTACCTTTGGTGTGAGTCTGACAAGTATATTGCATTACGTAAGTGATAATTTACTTGTAAACAATGAATTTACTATGCGCCAGCTGCTTCAAAAAGATAAAAATTTTACTCAGTCAACTGACGCTGTGCTCGCGCGTACAGGCATTGTCAGTGAATTAAGTGCTTTGCTGATGCAGGTACAACCACCTACGAAGGGCATAAAAGATGCATGGTTTGTGACCGATTTGCAGGGTTGGTGTATGTACATGAATCCTGTTGCCGAAAGTCTATGCCATGTGCAGTTAGCCGATATAGAGAAGACCTCTATGCCGCTTGGAGGTGTTTTTGCTACGCTACTCTCATATATACGTAACGACGATGAGGTTCGCCGCTATCTGCAGGACTTTGCACTTGGCAATTTGTATAAACAAGAGTTGCGTTGTATTGTCGCATTAGAGCCTCTTCGCCCTCCTACTACAGGTGACGCTCAACAGCAACAAGGAGAGCAGATGCTTTATGGAACACGTGGACAGAAAAGAAGTGAGGGGCAAAAACGGAGTGGAAAGCCCCTTCTGCGCGCCATGATGCTTGAAAATGCACCCTCTGATACGCATTATCTGCTGACACGTCATCCGCTCCATAACCAGCAAGGATATCTTACTGCATATGCGTTACAGGTCCGAGATATAACAACTCAGGTACGTGACGAAAAGAACAAATCCGCTCTGCTCTCCTCTGTATCGCACGATCTGCGTACACCGCTCACAACGATAAAAGCTGCCGTTACTGGTCTGCTACAGGAAGATATTCCGTGGGATGAGCAAATGCGGCGTGAGATGCTGGAAGATATTGATGCCGAAACTGATCACTTGACCATGTTAGTCAGTGCACTGGTAGAAATGTCGCGTATCGAGATGGGAGCATTACTTCTGGAAAAAGAGTGGTGTGATATCACGGAAGTAATCTACGAGACACTCATGAAGGCGAAACGCGTACTTACAAAACGCAATGTAAAAACGCAGTTTCAAAGCTCTTTGCCTCTGCTCTTCATTGATCATGTGCAGATCGGGCGCGTCCTGTGTAATCTTCTTGAAAATGCTGTGCATCATAGTCCTGAAGAGAGTGAAATACATATTCAAGTTGATGTGCTGACGCATGAGGTGATACAGCCGGTGGTACGTATACAGGTTGTCGATGAGGGAAGTGGTGTACCCGTCTACGAGCGAGAACGTATCTTTAAGTCATTTTATGGCTCAAATGTGTATGGTAGTGGGCTTGGACTTGCAATATGTAAAGGCATCGTGGAAATGCATAATGGTCGTATCTGGGTTGAGTCTGCCCAAAAGGGATCGTGTTTCGTCTTTACTCTCCCTACGGAGCCATTA
>CAXTUE010000166.1:0-9146 GCA_964247355.1 uncultured Ktedonobacteraceae bacterium
AAAATGCAGTACACTGGAGTAGTTGAGAGATGTAGTTAAGGAACACACTATGGCAAATAAGCCACCTGTCCGTGTCGCCCTCGATTTAGAAACAACGGGCCTGAGCGTTGAACACGATACGATTCTTGAGGTTGCCGCGATAAAGTTTCAAGGCAATCAGGTCATTGATACCTTCGAGTCGTTCGTCGCCCCTGGTCGCTCCATCCCTTACCGCGTACAACGTCTTACAAGTATCACCTCAAACCTGCTTACGAACGCGCCACTCTTTGAAGTGCTATATCCAAAACTGCAAAGCTTTCTTGGCGATTTGCCTATTGTCGGTCACAGTATTCCCTTCGATGCGGGCTTTTTGCGTAAGCGCGGTCTGGCACGTACAAATCCTCTAGTCGACACCTTTGAACTTGCCTCTGAGCTGCTACCCTCGCTCAAAAGCTATAACTTGGGGCAGGTAGCGGAAGCCCTCGGCATTCCGGTTCCCGTTGACCGCCATCGCGCAATGGTTGATACTGTGCTGGCGATGGATGTATTTCTCGCGCTCCACCAGCGTCTACAAACCATCGATCTAACTCTGCTGAGAGACCTTGCGAATCTGGATGCTCCACGTTCCTGGCCCCTGCTCGGCTTTTTTCGACAGGAGTTACGGAGCCGCCAGGAGCAAGAAGGCACACAGGTCGTGCGTGGCAGCCTCGGGGACCGCTTCGCATCGCAGTTAGGCATGGACCCACGCATCCTCTCGTTCGCGATAGCACGTAACGCTGGCGAAAACGTACCACAATCTCTGTCTACACTACCCAAAGAGGTCGTGCTAGAAGAAATCGAGGAAACTCCTGAGAGAGAGCAGGTTTCCATACGGTCAGAGGCTATTCCGGGGCATGAGGAGGCAAGGCAGCAAGCGGGGCCTATGGGATACCAGAGTGCTCGTGTGGCGGTACGTGATGCGTTCGAGCAGTGTACACCCTTGATGCTCGAAGTTACCGTAGGTGGCAATGATTATACAGCCGCCCTGCTGCCCGCTTTAGAATGGCTGGCTGAACACGGAGAAGAGGGTGAGCAACCGAGAAGACTGCTTATTGCATGTAGCAACCCACAAAGCGCACGTCGCTTCCTTGAAACAATACTGCCACGTTTGCAGACGCGACTTCCACAGCCTTTGTCTGTGGCCTACTGGGCTGAGCGCGGCGGCTATCTCTGCCCACATCGTTGGTTTGGTGCAGCTTGCGCCGCACAAGCGGAGAGTTGACGGCAGAGCAAGCGCGTGGACTCGCGAAAGTGGGATTGTGGGCGCAACAGACACTTACAGGTGAGCGTGGCGAACTTACGTTATTGCAACAGGAAAACTCGGCATGGGAGCGTATTTGCTCTGGTGTAGAGCGCATCGCATCAGGTGATAAGCGTTCTGGCACAATGTATGAACGCTGTACCTATCGTAAAAAAGGCTACTGCTTTGTTAGTCGTGCGGAAGAGCATGTGCAAGCAGCACAGATCGTTGTCACAACGCATACAGGTCTGTTCGATGATCTCTCAAGTTCGCACTCACTGCTCGCTCCTATCAACTATCGTTTGATTTTGGACGCGGATATGCTGGAAGAGGAAAACGCACATTGGAGCAGTGCAGAACTCGATGCGAATCGTCTTCTGATGCTTCTCAACACCATTGGAGCTGAACTGCCCGAAAATCGCTATCAAGGATTACTGGCCCTTGCTGCCCCGTCGTTACGTGAGCGTGGTCCCGGTGGACTTTCCACCACGCCGACAATTCCAAAATCAGAGCTTGACACGCGCATGCTCACATGGTTTCAAGCACTTCGTCAAGCACGTACCGCCGTTACAAAACTATTCGCCGTATATGCCCGCTTGCTGGAAGAATATATTCAGCAAAGCAACAATGGCAATGGACGTGATAAGGGCAAGGGTGATTCGACTGGACGGAGCCAGAGCAACCATAATGCGCGTGCTAGCGAACGTACCGATGTTCCCCTGCGTTTGACCAGCCAGATACGCTCTCTGAGTACATGGGGCGATGTAGAACGTACATGGCAACAGGTGGCAAATCGTGTACAAGCAGTTATTGATATCGCGCACGAGGCCGAAAAAACGATTCTAACGGCGCAACGTAGTCGCCGACACTCTGATATCGGAAGTGGTGAGGATAGCTCTGTCGCGGCGGAGCTTGTCGCGGCTGCCCAGCAATTGCTTGAGCAAAAAGAGCTTGGGCAGCAAGCGATGTCGCTCAGCGATAGCGATGTTGTGTACTGGTTACGCATGCCTCCGACGCCACATTCGTTCGCTGCTAATAAGCAGAGCGAAGAGAGTGAGGGAACTCCCGTACTCTATTCACAACTTGTCCAGATATCGGCATTATTACGGCGTCATCTTCTGCGAGAGCAATCCAGCACAATCTTTGTGGGTACTTCGTTGTCCGTCGACAACTCCTTCGCATACTATCGAGGCCGCTTCGGATTGGAGAACGAAAGCTGTCCTGCGTTTTCTGTGGTGGCCGAACATCACGAGCAAACGCTTCTGTACCTGCCCAACGATGTCCCTGAGCCAAATCAGGCGCAGTACCAGCGTCATCTTGAAGAGGCATTGACGCAGATTGTGAGTGCGCTCAAGGGACAAACTGTGATACTTTTTACATCGCATGCGGCTTTGCGTAGTTCATATTCCGCTATCAAGCAGGTGCTAGAGTCGCGTGGTATCTTGGTCCTGGGACAAGGAGTAGATGGCTCGGCTCGTCAGCTCTGGCAGGTCTTTCAAAGCCAAGAACACGTTGCTCTGCTTGGCACGAATAGCTTCTGGGATGGCCTGGAAGATATGCGGCATTCGCCGACCTGTATCATTGTAACTCGATTACCTATGCCCGTATTGCATGATCCACCAATCGCAGCACGCGCTGAGCACTATTCCGATCAGCTACATCAACTCACGGTGCCGGTCGCTGCTCTCCGCATGCGCCGCACGCTCAATAAGTTAGCATGGAACGATACTGGGCGCAACGCTATTGTGTTGTTTGATCGTCGCGTTACCTCAAAAGAATATGGCTCGATGATTCTGCACAGCTTGCCACGTTGTTCGCAACGTCAATCGAATGTCTCGCATATGCCTGAGTCTATTCTTGAGTGGGTAACGGGAACAGGTGTTTGGGAATAGCTACTTACTGGTAAAGGAAAATAGTATGTCTTTGGATGTATCCGTAGCAAAAAGAGAAGATCGTCAACATCTGCGTGTTGTGCATGGTGCATGTCCACATGACTGCCCCGACACATGCGCGTTAGAGACGCTGGTAGATGAACACGGCAAAGCTGTACGTGTTCGTGGGCGTGCGGATCATCCCATCACACAGGGTTGGCTGTGTGCAAAAGTCAACCGTTACCTTGAACGCGTCTATCATCCCGAACGTCTGCTCTATCCACTAAGGCGCGTCGGTCCAAAGGGAAGTGGAACGTTCGAGCGTATCTCATGGGAGGATGCGATAGCGGAAATAGCGATGCGCTGGACTGATATCATGGCTCAACATGGTGCGCAGTGTATTCTCCCCTACAGCTATGCAGGTACGCTTGGTCTCGTGCAGGGCGAGGTGACTGATACACGTTTCTGGAATCGTCTTGGAGCTTGTCGGCTAGAACGTACTATTTGCGGTGCAGCTGCGGAAGAGGCGGTCTTGCTCACAGTTGGAGGAAGACTCGCGCCTTCTCCTGAGATGCTTTCTACAAGCAAACTCATTCTTATCTGGGGCAGCAATCCGGCAAGTACTGCGCCACATATTATGCCGTATCTGCGTAAGGCGCAGCATGCAGGTACTCGTGTTATCGTGATCGATCCTATTCGTACGTTGACCGCCCGCTCTGCTGATCAACACATTCAGCCACTTCCAGGAAGTGATGCCGCGCTTGCCCTTGCAATGATGCACGTCATGGTGCGCGAAGAACTGCACAACCAGCAATGGCTTGCGGAACATACGTTAGGGTGGAAGAACTTATTAGAACGCATCCATAAAATGCCTCCTGAACGTGCTGCTGACATTACGGGATTGGCTGTTGAAACTATTGTCGAGCTAGCAAGAAGCTATGCAACGACAACACCGGCCTTATTGCGTATCAGTGACGGCATTAATCGTCACACAAATGGTGGTCAAACTGTACGTATTCTGGCGTGTCTGCCAGCAGTGATGGGACAGTACGGTATTGCTGGCGGTGGCCTCATGTATAGCACAAGCGATTGGTTTAAGTGGAACGACGACGCTATCGAACGGAACGATGAAGCCGTGTGCCCTCCCGCCCCACGGACGCTCAATATGAATAGACTTGGTGCAATTCTAACGGGCGAAGCGCAGCCGCCTGTCTATTCACTGTATGTCTACAATGCCAATCCGGTCGCATCAACGCCCAATGCTGGCAAGATCGTCGAGGGTCTGCAACGAAACGATCTGTTTACCGTCGTGCATGAGCTATTTCTCACCAATACCGCGCGCTATGCAGATATTGTGCTTCCTGCAACAAGCCAGCTAGAGCAGGTCGACGTGCATAAGCCCTATGGACATCTCTCGCTTCAGTATAATGCACAGGCGATTGAACCGCTTGGTGAGGCGCGGAGCAACTGGGACGTGATGTGTGGACTCGCTACAGCACTCGGCTTCAAAGAACCGTGGTTGCACGACGACGCTGAGACCGTCATCCGTGAAGTAATAAATGCTACCGCCACAACGAATGCATGTGCCAAAGGGTTGACACTTGAGCGTTTGCAAGCAGAGGGTACGGTTCCCTTTATTGTTCCTGACGAGGAACGTATTCCTTTCGCAAACGGAGTCTTTCGCACACCTTCTGGCAAGGTCGAAATGTATTCCGAGCAAGCGGCGGCAAAAGGCTATGATCCTGTGCCTGATTGGGTGCCGGAGGTGGAGACGCGCGTTCCCAGAAAAGCATGGCGTACGAGTGATGAACCGCTTAATGTACTCTCTGCGGACGAAGCATTACCACTTTTGTCTCCTGCAGCACATCATTTTGTCAGTTCGACGTTTGGTAATCTCGACACGCTAAAAACGAAAGAGCGTGCACCCACACTGCGTATTCATCCACGCGACGCCGAAGTTCGCAATATTCGGAGCGGTCAACGGGTGCGCATCCGTAACGAGCGCGGTTCGTGTGAACTTGTGGCCGCCGTCACCGAAGACGTGCGTCAAGGTATGCTCGCGAGTGCAACGGTCTGGTGGCCTATGTACAGCCCCGACCAGCGCAACGTCAACTGGACCACTCCCGACAGGCTCGCCGATTTCGCGGGCGGTAGTACGTTCTATACAAACATGGTTCATGTAGAAGCCTTGTAGGGACCGATTTATCACGTCCGTTTGCCGGTGTGAGAGATCAGAAACGGACGTGATGAATGCGGTCCCTACACAGTATTTTGAGCGAAAATTTCATATAGTACTACACCCGTTGCGACCGCGAGGTTGAGCGAATCGCTACGCCCGACCATTGGAATCTGAACCATCATGTCACACATTGCTTGCTGCTCTTGTGATAAGCCTTCGCGCTCACTGCCCATTAATAGCACGAGCGGTTTGCGATAGGTACTGGTCCGATAAGGGACAGAACCTTTATCGGAGGTACCAATTATGGTAAGTCCTCGTTCGCGTTTCCACTGCACGAACTCGGTAAAACTTGCCTTGACGAGGCGTTGCGAAAAAATTGCGCCCATACTTGCTCGTAGCGCGCCAGCATCGTATGGATCAGCACATGAACCGAGTAGAAGGAGACCAGCAGCGCCAACAGCATCGCAGGTGCGTAAAATAGTGCCGATGTTGCCGGGGTCTTGCGCCGAGTCAAGTGCCACCCAGCACAAGCCCTCGTTTCCCTGTAGAGCATGTAACTGCTCCCAGCGTTGAGAGACGACAGCACCTAAGCCCTGTGGCCCATCCTTTACAGATAAGCTTTTGAACACATCAGCAGAAACTTCGAGACACGAAATGCCACGTTGCTCCTGCTGCTGTATCAACTCCATGCCAAACGAACTTTTCAGCAATGTTGGCGCGTAGACAAGTGTTTGTATTGCTGCGTCAAGCTGAATCGCCTCGGCGACGATACGAATGCCCTCGATAAAAAAAAGCTGTGCCTTTTCTCGGTCGGGCCGATGAGCAAGGCTGCGGATGTATTTGATGCGAGCATTTGTCGTGCTGGAAATGAGCAAGGATGGTATCCAATTTCTAAAGAATAGCGTTTTTCTTCTATATCCAGTTTAGTATACGAATAGAATGTTAGTGCTGTCAAGAAAATTTCTAAACGCGTTCATAAAAATGAGTAGAGAGTACACTAAATAACTAGAACGTTTACGTACATTAGAGCTTCATGCTATAATCTTAGAAGTTAAAATATGTAGAAGTAGTGAGGTAGAACATAGAAAATGTCGAAAAATCATATAGTATCTGATACATTCCTTATGCAACCTTCTTCTAACTTGCTTCGTCAACAACGAGTGCTCAAATATGTTACGGATATTGATTCTTCTTTACGTTTGCAAATAAATGTTATTGCGCTATTGCATAGAGTGACGACAGCAGTCTGTGAAGCATTAGACTTTCGTTATTCAGCTCTTTATATTGTGCAAGAAGATGGCAATCTTCATGCACAGGCTGCTTATGGTATTTCATCTGAAGAGGAGTCGTACCTCTATCAGCATCCACTACCAAACGATGTCGCGGCACTGTTGATAGATGAGCGATATCGTATAAGCGACTCCTATTTCATTCCTACAGAGTCTCCACTATGGCAGAATGAAGTATTTGCAAATCATTTTCTTACAATACCTGACGAACACACGTTGGTATCACTACCTCACACACAGGATACATGGCAAACGACTGATTTGATTGTTGTTCCACTTATAAGTGCTGATAACACATTGCTAGGACTACTAACGCCCGATGCTCCCGTAGATGGTTTACGGCCTGATAGGAGCATGATGGAGTGCCTCGAACTGCTAGCTAATCAGGCCGCACTTATTATTGAGGGTGCCCAGTTGTATGAAGCTGCAAAGCAAAGGAGTCAGGAATATGCTACGCTAGTCGAAATCGGGCACGCGCTCTTCTCTCCTAACACGCTACATGATCTATCCTCTGTGTATGAAACGATTTACAAACAGATACAACGGATCATTCCTTTTGATGCTTTTATCGCCTTTCGCTATATGCACACAACCGATAAACTTACAGTGGATTATATCATTGATGAAGGTATTGTGTATCCATCGGAAAATTATGACATAATTCCCGTGTTGGCACGAAAGCTATTTTTGAAAGAAGAAGAATATTTTCTCTTTTCTACATATGAAGAGTACAAAAGCTATGATGATGCGATAGAGAACAGGCAATCAGGGGAGGAGGGATATGATAATTTTATAGGAAGTCATCGTCCATCTGAAGCTTTTATCTACGTGCCTTTGCATTTTGGTAAAGAGGTGCTCGGCATGCTTTCCCTACAAAGCTATACGCCTTATACCTACACAACGCATCATGCAGAGCTGTTGCAAGAAATTGCCTTGCAAGCCAGTATTGCAATTACTAATGCTCAATTGTACACCGACCTTCGCGAAGCAGTTCAGCGCGCAGAAGAGTCTGAACAACTGAAAAACCATTTTTTGCTCACAGCATCCCATGAAATCCGAACACCTCTGACTGCTATTCAAGGATATCTGGAGCTACTAAGTATCCATAGCTCCACGCTAAGTGAGAAGAATAGAAACACCTTTATCAACAATGCACGACGAGCATCTGAGGAAGTTATTCTTTTGCTTGGTAACGTGATGGATACAAGTCGGATGAATCAGAGAGAGATTGCACTTATGATGCATACCGTACAACTCTCTCGTACAATATTTCCAGTACTGGATATACTAGAGCCGAATGTTGTGCGCCAGCATAGGAACATTCAAGTAAGCGTGGATAATTCACTTTGTGTGCATGTGGATGAGTCGCGTCTCCGTCAAGTTTTGCTGAACGTGCTGAGCAATGCTATGAAATACACACCGAAAAAGACGGACATTTTTATTGCTGCCGAATGTAGAGATGCACCTGTTGTGCATAAGCATATTTCTTCCTCAACCACACCTCATGAGGAGTCGTTTGTCGTGCTTTCTATTCGCGATCAAGGCAATGGTATCGCACCAGAAGATCAGGAACGGCTCTTTACAAAGTTTATGCGACTTCCTAATGCACTGAAGAGCATGCAGCGCGGCTCTGGTTTGGGATTGTATTTGTGCCGACAACTTGTTGAGGCAATGGGAGGTGCTATTTGGGTTGAGAGTACTGGTAAGCCTGGTGAGGGAACTACTTTTTTTATCGCTCTTCCGCATGCTGCGTCGTGACATCGGTCATGAATATTTGACGCTAGATGCGACCTATGCTACCATAGCGTAAGGAGAGAACAGTGTCAGTGTTCGTTAGGAGGAAGTATTCGTGAACTTATACGAGCAATTGTTGACCGTGCGTGAGCGTCTCGAGGGCGTTGGGGCACATGATGACAGTATGGACCTTGTAGAGATGTTGCTGAAAAGAGCGGAACCTGCAAAAAACGATAGAACAAGTACAACGCAGATACAAGTATTACGCCATATGTTACGTATGCGTGAGGTCAGCGATAATTATAACATTTACAATGATTTACAGATACTGGTGAGTGAGCGCGACGAGGCGGAGGTCGCCGCGCACGAAGACGCTGCACCTGCCGCATATGAGGATATCGAGCATCGCCCAAAACCAAAATCGTTTTACAAAGAACGCAAAGCACAGCAAGAAAAGACGAAAAAGAAGGGCTAGTCTACTGCAAAGAGGCTAGCCCTTTCGTATGCTATCGCTTGACTTTCCCCTATGTATCAGCTATAATCGCTCTTGTCGATTGGCTGTCTGCGGGTTTGGTGTAGCGGTAACATGCGACTTTCCCAAAGTTGAGACCACGGGTTCAAATCCCGTAACCCGCTTTTATAAAAAGAGTCTCTTTTAAGAAAGGGACTCTTTTTTGTCTTCGTTTATGCCTCTTTTTGTTTGCTATGCAGACGTTCCTGCATATGCTGCATATCACGAGCCACCGTTCGCAATCCAATTAGGCAAATCACTCCTGCAAGCGCGAGACATGTTGGTGTGGTGACAAGCAGTGCTA
>CAXTUE010000167.1:0-9068 GCA_964247355.1 uncultured Ktedonobacteraceae bacterium
CTAAGATAAAGTTCATCGCGTGAGTCACGCGCAAAACGTTTGCCCAGTATCTCTGCAGACAGGCGCGCGGCAAGGTCAGTGACACCTGCGAGCGCGATAATGACAAGCAGGCCGATAACTACCATGAGTAGCCGACTCCCGCTATTAGCGCGTACGGCATCGAACGCCACACCCGTTAGTGCTGGCACAGCAGCGTTAAAGACATTTGCCAGAGCCGCCATACACATATATTCAAGTACAATAAACCTGTAGCGTACAAGATGCGAGGCAATCCAACGAGCCGGACTAGCGCGATTATAGAAATGTTCATCGGTAACAGTGAATTCTCGTTTAAGCAAGAGGGACCTCCATACAGAAGCTAGCCAACAGGCGAATTGATGAGCGCATGGTAGACAAGGTAAGCGGCTGAGGTCCACCATAGCGGACCTCAACCGCTTACCTTCCCATCTATCGTACCACACCTTTACGATACCTTCTGTCAGTAAATTATGTTTGCATTGCTATTGCCTTTACCTTTATAAGAGCAAGTGTATCATGGCTATACTGACATCTCCTGTCATGTATATTCTTTTTTGGTCCTCTTTAGCGGCTGTTTGAGCACATCTTTTTTCACACTCCATTTGGCACGTACTGTAAAATGCGCAGGACTGGTCGGCCCCCTACGGAGGGTTGTGGCAGGTAGAGTAACTGCTTCGTCTCGTCGATGGCAATTGTATGATGACTACCACCTCCAAGAAAGTAGTTACCGAGTTTTTTGAGGTGTCGCCCACTTTCATCGAAAAGCGAAATACCTCCTGCACAACTTACCGCAAGGATATGTAAGGTATGATCTAAGCGCAGAATGTCGGGATTGAACGCCACTGGCAATGGAGGTTCGGAGAAGGGTTTCATCGTCTGCAAATCGACACGCACCATGTTTTGAGAGGCAACGCAGGCGACGAAGGCTTCTCGCTGTTGTGCATCTATCACAAGACCGTGCGGGGCAAGACACGTGTCAGGGAGGCGCATATTTGAGGTAATTTTTAGCGTATCGGGATCGATCACCGCGAGAAAAGATGGCGGTGGCGGTGAAGTATTGAGATTCTGGTCAATGAGAGGTAAAGTAACCACGAAGACGCGATGCGTAACAGGATCGAATTGAATATGTCCAACGTCATCACCGAATGGCGAGTGAAGCCCAAAAGGAATCTTTGTTACGAGCTTATTGGTGATGCCATCAATGACCGCCACATTCTGGTTTTTCAGAGCAACATTGGCATTATCGGGATTTCCCGACATACCGGGGTCTGCAACGAAAACGAGATGATCAACGGAGTCGTATTCAATGGCATCTGGGCCATCGAGTGGATCGAGTTGTACCTTCGCAACGATCTGGAACGGACTTTGTTCATTGAAGATGTATACAATGCCGTCTGCAGCATCACCAACAAAGACTTTGCCGATATTCTGCGCAACTAGAATACCGGCTGCCTGTGGCACAGCAACTAGTCCTACTACCTTGTTAAGTTGCGTATTAAAGACAATGACGTTGCCATCCGTGTTCGCATCGAAATGGGGGTTGTGCAGAATGGCGGCTTCTTTATCCGGGTTTGGTCCAGTATGAACGATGAAAAGCAGGTGCGTGTTCTGATCGTAAGACTGAAAATCAAAGTGATCGAAACGCTGCGCCTGACCTGGCGCAAACGGGTTTTTGCTTGTGCGATTGGGATCTGGCAATGCATCAGGGAGTGGAATTTCTTGCACAATCCTCAGCTTCTGCAATTGGATAGGGCTGGAGAAGCGAAGAATTTCCGATGCGAGTAAGAAGACGAGCAAAGCAAAGCTTACTCCGACCAGCAGCCACCACGCAATACGGCCTACGCCTATTTTTTGAAACGATGGTGCAGGTTGAGACTTTTGAACAAGCAAATTTTTCTCTATCATGTCACATTGCCTCATAGGAGAGAACGGCTCTGGGAGCAAGGAATATTCGATCACCATTAGAAAACACGTGGCGTTCAACGCGCTGCCCTTGATACACAATGCCATTCAAGCTATCGGCATCTTCGATCAACCATGCACCATTTTCCCAGCGTAGCCTCGCATGTAAACGCGAAATACGTTGCGAAGGAACCTGGACATCATTACTGCTGAGGCGACCAATTGTTAGCAGAGGCTGGTCAAGTTGGCGCATACCAACAGCTTTTCCATCAAGTTCAATAAGGATACGTGCGCGTTGCGAGTGTATAGTACCATTATTCCTGTTCGCGCCTCCTTTGCCTGAAGCTACCGGCTCCAGTGCATGTTGTGGAACCTGGGGCATTGCCCTATTCTGGGGCGTTGGGGGAACGGACCTATTTGGTTGTGGTGGAAGGGAGGGCCGAGCTTGCCATGGGTCGTCTCCAACGGGCAATGGCGCAAAGGCCGAGCGTAGAACGGATTGCTCGCCGATATGCTCAGCACTATAGCGGTTCTGTTCATCGAGGAGGCCGGCAAAAATGCCTCTCATGCGTTTGAGTTCCTTGTAGGTCCCTTTTTCAATAATGCGTCCATCGCTTAACACAATGATCTCATCAACATTGCCCAGTGTGCTGAGTCGATGAGAAATGACGAGCACCGTGCGCCCAACAACGAGCGTATCCAGTGCGCGCATCACCTCAGCTTCAGCTTCGACATCCAGCGATGCCGTAGGCTCGTCTAAAATCAACAACGGTGCATCACGTAGAATAGCACGAGCGATAGCGATACGTTGTCGTTGCCCACCGGAAAAGTTCTTCCCCTGCTCTCGTACCAGCGTATTATAGCCATCGGGCAGCCGCATGATCGTTTCATGCATTTGAGCTTTTCTCGCGGCTGCTACGATGTCTTCTTCACTGGCCCCTGGACGCCCCACCTCAATATTTTCGCGAATCGTACCCTCAAAGAGGACCGAGTCCTGTAACACCATGCTTACGTTTTCTCGCAATACTTTGAGTGGGTACATGCGATTGTCTACACCATCGACTCGTACCGACCCTTGCTGAATCTCATAGAAGCGTGGAATCAGCTTTACCAGAGTAGTTTTGCCGCCACCAGACAAACCTACGAGAGCCACTTTTTTCCCTGCTGGAATATGCAAAGATATTCCTTTCAGCACGAGTTGTTGCGGCGTATAGCCAAAGTAGACATTCTCGAATGTGATCTCACCGCGCAATCGAGTCGGTCCTGAGTAAGGTGTGTTGCTCTCGACCACTTCTGGTGCTTGCTCTAATACCTCCTGAATGCGCTCAGCACCTGCGGATGCCGCATTAGCAAGAGTTGTCAGCTTCGAGAGATCTCGCATTGGTTGATACAGCAGTTTGAGGTAGAAGAGGAACGAGACAATGAGTCCAGCATCGATAGAACTGGCCTGTAGCTGAAAGGGGCCAGCGATAAAGGGGTTTCCTGCCGCCACGTACCCTCCGACGCCAACAATTGTCGCCGTACCGAGTGCGACGAGTACGGCAACTAGAGGAGTAAATTGAGCTTGTAGACCTCCTGCTCGCAATCCTGCCGCTCGGCTTTCGCTCACTCTGCTCCCAAAGCGCATGTCCTCACGCTCCTCACGCGTGAACACTTTGATCACCGTGAGGGCGTTAATATCTTCGGTGGCAACATCAGCCACTTGTCCAGCGGACTTCGCCTGTCGTTTAGAGGCCGCTTTGATGTTGCGCGTATAGTACAGCACGATCACAAACAGAGCGGGAGCGATGGCGAGGGAGAGAATGGTGTAGGGGACACTATAAAAGAGCATAATTGAGGCCACACCGACCAATGTTAAAATGCCAACCAGGAGATCAACCAGACCGTCTGTGACAAATTTCTCAATATCGGTAATATTTCCAGTAATGCGCTGAACGAGATCGCCCTTCTTTTGTTTGCCATGCCAGTCTAACGATATGCGCTGTAAGTGCTCAAAGAGGGATGTGCGTAGCCTTGCACTCAAACTCTGCGCAATAAAAGACGCGAGGTAGAGTTCGATATAGACAAGCACTGCGCTCAAAGTAGAAAAAAGCACTAGCACAATCACGGAAAAGACAATCACGCCAATCACGCTATGATGAGTGGTATCAGGAATGAGCAATGTTCGAGGATCAGATGGATTCGCGGGGCAGGGAGAGGTCGGAGGCGGTAGAACCACATGACCACCCGGTAGTGGATTCAGCGAGGGATCAAGTCGTGGTGTGTCGAAGAGATCGAGCAGGCCGTGTTTGTCATTCCAGCCAAGAAAAGGAAAGGTACAGGCTGGATCGTTCCCAGGATTCTGAGCCTTACTGGGAATCCATTTAAGCGGCTGGAGGGCAATGATATCCGAACTGACCTGCGCGACGGCTACCACGATAGCTAGCACCACCAGGAAACGAAACCCTTTCAGGTTACGATAGAGGAATGTGAATAAGAACATAATTCGCCCCTTATACTCTGTATAATCCCTAGTTGCTTATCAAGCAGAGAGAGTTTCTCTTTCTCTAAGCATGCGTTCCACCAGAGCTACTAATGCGCTATCAGCACCTGGCACGCCTCGAAAACCTGGGAAGGCATTGATGTCCACGACAACGGGTCCACGTGCGGTTATGAGTAGATCAACTCCATAAAGACGCAAATTAAAAACACGTCCAATTTCTACAATGCTGGGGAGAAATCTCGCCGATAGCTCGTCAGTTGCAATAGGAAAATCCTCTTTTGACGCACTCGCTTCTAGTGGTGTACGGCGACGTGCCGCAAAAATATGTTCGTCGATCACCCAGACCTTAATATCCCAACCATCACTTGCTACTAACTCTTGCAAGATGACTGGCTCTTTAGCCCACCGCACTGCGAGTTCCTGCAACCGCGCTCTGTTCTCTACTTTATCCACAAGGTCTCCACGATGACTATATCTACTTTTAATAATGCATGGATATGCGACCTGTATCAATCCTTCAGGTTGGAGCAACATCTCTGCGAGCGTGTCAAAGCTTTGGGTTTGAGGCCAGGGGAGATTGGCTTTGACCATGTACTCTGTCATGCGTAACCGATCTTGACACGCTACTGATGCAGACCAGTTATTCACTACAACTGCTCCCTGTTGTTCAACAAAACATGCAACATCCAACGCCTGAGACGAATGCGATTTCAGCAGATAGAGGTCTGCAAGGGGGTGACTACATTCTTGCGTGATTGCCTCATTTCCTGTGAGCGTGCGTACATCAAGCATACGTACAGTGTGAGTAGTGCGAAGTTGCTGTAGGGCGACAGCGATGACAGGGTGATGCGATGTTTCTGGATTGTCCATAATCAAGCAAATATTCATAGCATTTTCTCTTTTATTGTAACGTGTTGTCGTCGTCGTTCAAGTTTTGCACTCTGCTTCATTTCCGCATGTTTTGCTGCATGGAGTACGTACTCTGAAACAGTGGCCACAGCACGCGGTATCATGCCAAAGCTGGGAAAGTCGTTGATGTCAAGCAGCACCAGACCGTCAGGTGTTTCGACGACATCCAGCCCAAAGATATCTAAACCAAAGACTTTCCCTACACGTATCGCTAGCTTTTTGAGTGCTGGTGTCACTGGAATGAGACCCTCTTTTACCGTTGAATGAAGAGGTGATTTCTTCACGACCGCACGCACCTCCTCGCCTGTCACATAAAGCTTAATATCAAAGCCAGTATTCTCTATGTAGTGTTGCGCTAAGTAGAACTGCTCGTTGTTTTCCGCGATCTTCAATGTCACCAGTTCAGCCGGGCTATTCAGTCGATAAATATCACGGCAATAGCTTCCATTGTTTGGTTTTACAACAATTGGATACTCTGCCTCTGGCACTTGTGTAAGCAGCCTGGGGTGAGCAACAAAGTAGGTGCGTGGTACAGGTAAACCATGTTCGTGAGCAAAGGCTGCTGCAACTGCCTTATCTCTTACGAGAAGGATCGAGCGCGAATTGTTGATAGTTGGTATCCCTACAGCTTCTGCTGCCTCTAAAATACTGAGACCGGGACCATCCATTGACGTTTTTAATACATAAGCATCATATCTTTGGAGTGGAAGTTCTGATAAATAGGTAATAGTTTCCTGCGGTGCCAAGACATCAACAGTGTGCCCCCATTGTCGCAGTTGGTCAGCAATCACTATAGGCATCGGTTGATTCCGGTATCGTGCTTCGACAATAAAACAGAAACGCATGGATGTTTACCTTTTTATCCTCTCTGGCTTGCTGAATAGACATGCATCTACCTCGCGTAGCATTGCAGACAATTCTTTTGGTCGTGGACTGTTGAGACGATTTACACGGCGGGTAGCGATTTTGAAAAGAAGTGCCGCTTCATAAAGCCGTACGCGTTCTAAGCTGTCATCGACGCGGCTTACGCTCTCTCCAAGTTCAAGCATGGCTTGCCTATACGTGTTTAGAAAGACCTGTGCTGAAGCCTCGAACCACTGACGCATACCAGACCGTGCATACCAAAGCCCACTCGGACGTAGATATGCAAGAAAATAGCCAATATCCAGTGCTGCGTCTGCCAGGCAAAACCCATCAAAATCGACTACGAAAACGGAACTGCTGTGGAAGAGAAGCTGACTGGCCTTAAATCCGCCATGCACAGGTCGATAGATCGCGGGGCGTTGAGTCTCTAAACAGGAGGCCAGGTACTGTGAAAGCCTGTGTATTTCTTGTGCATATGCTGGGTTAGCCTCCGCGATAAGTTCAGCACGTTGACGTGACCGTGCGGCCTCTTTTGCACCTGTGCGTATCATCCTTTCATCAAGTTGTATTTTACTTGTGTGTAGACGAGCCAATGCAATCGCTGTAATTCGTAGCTCCTCAGTTGGAATGACCACATCCATCACCTCACCACCGCGACTATATAGAATAGAGGGTCGAAAGACATGCCCTCCAAGTCGAAGGGGTTCCTCTGCATTGCTCGGTTGAACGGCCTCGTTAAACGTTAACCCAAGTGCTTCATTTATTCCAAGTGGTTGCGGGAGTAGTGGCATATCTGAGGTGTGTCCAGCAACTGTACTTCCTCGTTTGGCTATCTGCTCTTGATAGAGTTTTTGCTGCAACGATTGCACAGCGTATGATTGTTGCCTGTCCGCATAGACCTTTCCAAAGATTGTTACATTTCTACGTTGCGTCATCGTGTTGGAAGAATCTTCTACAGTGAGGTTATAGCGCAGAACGCAGCGACTGGCGGGTTTGTAGCGTATCGGGGTTACTGTTGCAGATACAACATGCCAGTTCTGGTTGTCTAAATAGTGCTGCACTGCTAGCTGTACATCGTGTAGAAGCGAACTTTGTGGAGTAACATCACAGCATTTCACAAGGGCAGGAAGGCTATCATCTGCTGGAAATAGCTGTACTGCTAGCCCTAGATTGTCGGCCCGTAGAACTCCTGCTGTCTGAATAGAGTACATTGACAGCTCAGCTTCTGCTTCAGAAAAGCGAATACGAGACCCTTCGAGTGCCTGCTCATCAAGCGTCAAGCTAAGCGAATGATACAGGTCATTCTCTCGATTTTCTTTTCCTTGCTTCCCTTCATGCACATCATATATAACCGCTAAGCCACGACCAGGTTTGCGTCGTAGGTAGCGCACGAAAAGCTTCACTGATGTCTTTGCTCCTGCCAATAATGGTTGATGCGCCCTATCGAGAAGGTGAGTGATAACATCAGGCAGTTGCGTAATAGAGAGGCTGACGTTCGGGTAATCTTCACCTACAAGTCTCTTAGGACGTTGTACTTTTTGCTACTATAATTTGCTCTTTGTCTGTGTGTACATGTCGTAGTTTCTATATATGAGTGATACGCTGGGCAGTACGTTTTTTCTCAGCTCGTTTTGCAGCATGAAGGATGTATTCTGATATGCGTACTACTGCTCGTGGAACACGCCCAAAACTGGGGAAGTCGTTGATGTCGAGAATGGCAAGACCTTGTGGTGTTTCTACAACATCTATGCCGTAAATATCAAGCCCAAAAATTTTACCCACCTGAAGCGTGATTTTACGTAACTCCGGTGTGAGGGGGATAAATTTCTCTTCTACCTCCTCATGCAATGGTGACTTCTTTGCAATGGCGGCGTATACTTCACTTCCCGTCACGTAGACCTTGATGTCAAAGCCTGTGTTTTCTGCATATCGCTGTGCCAGCAAAAAGCCTCCCTCTACCATATTCAACTCCAACGTCTCCAAATCAGCAGGGCTGTTTAAACGATAGATACCTCTACACGAACTTCCATTGGTTGGCTTCACAACAAGGGGATAATCCGTCAATGGTATCTGCCTGAGTAGACTGGGATGAGCAACAAAATACGTTGGAGGCACGGGTAGGCCTTGTGCATGCGCAAAGGCAGCCGCAACCGCCTTATCTCGTACAAGGCGAATCGCACGCGAGTTGTTAATCGTAGGAATACCAACCGCTTCCGCCGCCGCAAGAATACTCATACCAGGACCATCCGCTAACGATTTTAATACATATGCGTCGTATCCTTGTACAGCAAGATCGAATAAATTCGTTATAGTCGCTTGCGGTTCCAGTATATCAATGTCGTGACCCCATTGAAGCAACTGATCCGCAACAACTATTGGCATAGGATCATTGCGATATTGCTCCTCAACGATAAAGCAGAAGTGTAATGTGTGTTCTACTGCAACGACTTTCCTCTCTATGAGTTTACGGTGGAGGTGCATTACACATTAGCATCAGGTTAAATATTGCGTAAACTATAGCATATCCTTAAGGAAGAGGAAAGAACTTAGCCCTTTCGTTATAAGATCCAGGCTTTTATGAAGGAAACTACATTCAATGCCCTCCGCCCAGCTCCCCCGACGATACCATTCCACATTATGCTATCATGAGAAAAAACTCTTTTTTTGTGTTCTCAGGAGGAACGTCTATCATGCCCCAGCCTAATGCCAGCACACCCGCTTTATCTGACCTCTTCACCTACATTGACGACCATCGCGAAACGTTTCTCCACAGACTGATTGACTATCTACGGCGTCCCAGTATCAGTGCTTATGGTGAGAGTATTACCGAGGTAGCGACGTATATCGCGGATGTCATGACACACATGGGCTTACAGGCTCAGGTGATACAAAC
>CAXTUE010000168.1:0-9022 GCA_964247355.1 uncultured Ktedonobacteraceae bacterium
CTCGTTACGCGGTACTCGTTACTTACGGAAGGTATGGCCGGGGGTCCGCGATTTGCCCACCGATCGCGGACGCGGCGGCGGCGGCGGGGTTACAGAGGAAAATCTCGGCGGTGGCGTCCCCCATGCGTCCGGTGAAGTTGCGGTTCATGGTGGTGAGGGCGCGTTCGCCGGGGGCGAGGACGCCTTGATGTCGACCGATACATGGACCACAGCCAGGATTTTCTACGGTAGCACCAGCTCGCACAAAGGTTTCCAGGTAGCCGAGACGCATGGCCTCAAGATAGACCTCGCGTGAGGCTGGCACAACCACCATACGGGTGCGCGGCGAGATTTGCTTGCCCTGCAGGATACCGGCAGCGATGGCGAGATCGTCGAGGCGTCCATTGGTGCAGGTGCCTAAGAAGACTTGATCGATCTCTACGTTGGTGACATCGCCGACGGGAACGACGTTGTTTACGTCTGGTGGGCAAGCGATCATTGGTCGCAGTTGTGAGGCATCAACATAATAGGTGTGCTCATAGCTGGGGTTACGCGGGGTGAGCATTGGATACTCGACTTCGGTACGACCATGTAGCCATGCTTGTGTGGTTGCATCGGGTGCAACAAGGCCAGCTTTGCCGCCCATCTCGATGGCCATGTTACAGAGCGTGAAGCGTTCGCTGACGGAGAGACGCTCAACAAGATCGCCTGTGTACTCGATAGCTCGATAGTTCGCGCCATCGACGCCGACCTGTCGCACCATCTCGAACGTGATATCTTTGGCGTAGACGCCGAAGGGTAGCGTTCCCGTTATCTGGATGTTGAGCGTTGTGGGAACGCGAAGCCATGTGCGGCCCGTGGCATAGGCAACGCCGATATCGGTTGAACCCATGCCGGTCGCGAAGGCACCGAGCGCGCCATAGGTACAGGTGTGGCTATCGGCACCGACGATGATACTCCCTGGCACCACATAGCCGCGTTCGGGCATGACCTGATGACAGATGCCCTCCTGCAGAATGTTAATATCCTGCTCACGCGCAAAGGTACGGATATCGCGTTGCAGTGTCGCGGCGGCAATCGTTGCGGCAGGAATAATATGGTCGAACACGATATGCGAGCGACTCGAATTGAAGACGCGCCCACCACTTTGTTGTGACAGCTTACGAAACGCCTGAATAGCGAGTGGGCTTGTGGTATCGTGGCTCATTACGCGGTCAACATCGACAATCACGGTCTCGCCCTGCTCAACGGGCCGACCCAGCTTGTGGCTAAAAATTTCCTCGGTTAATGTTCCCATGAGTAAAATCCTTCTTTCTGGTCTGTAGACTATTCAAAAACGATTGCGATTTGCACAAGCGTGATAAGGGATTTCGACAAATGAATACGAATGCATCTCATTTGCTTACGTCGCATAGTTGCTCTCCAAGATGCGCGTACCAGGATTGGATAAAGGCGTCGACCTCTTCCTGACTCAGGGTGCCATGTTCGGCGCGTGCTTTGAGAGCGTGCGTGAGATTGGCGATTTCGCTGCTTGTTAACTGTAGGCCAAGCGAGACGGCACGATGTCCAACGGCATAGCGACCCGTGACACGTGAGCCGACCTCGACATGGCGCAAGAGGCCGAAGTCGGCGGGATCGAGAATTTCGTAGGCACGTGGATTACGGAGCACAGCTTTGGTGTGAACACCGGCTTTATGCGTGAAGGCACTGGGCGCGGTGATGGGCGTATTGAAAGGAATGGGCAGGTTGAGACAGGACGCGACAAACGCATCGAGTGGCGCGACCTGCGTCAGATCATAAGCGGATAGCAATTCGGGATAGTGAATGTAGAGTTGCGCGATCAAGCCGCTTAAAGAGGCAATACCGTTGCGCTCACCGATGCCTAACGCGGTTACATCGAGGCAATCGGCACCGGCCTCGAATGCTGCTATCGTGTTCGCGTTGGCGCAACCTGTGTCGTTATGCCCGTGAAACTCGATGCCAACGTGTGGATAGCGTTCATGACACAGTTGCACCATTTGCTCGACTTGACGCGGTGTGGCAATACCGACAGTATCGGGTAGCCCAATGCGCTGTACACCTGCATCGACAACGGCATCGAAGACATGCAGCAGATCGATCAGATCGCTGCGAAAGGCGTCTTCGGCAGAGAAGCGCACATAGCGACCAGCGTCACGCACACGGCGTACCAGTGGCACAGCGTCAGCGATCATTTGCTCGATACGGCGGCCATGACTGAATGTGCGTAACTGTGCCGAGGTCCCGTAAAAGAGATTGAGGCCATAGACGGGCGTATCTAATGCGGCCTGCACGTCGGCTTCGACACAGCGTACATGCGCGATGACATGGCTACGCAAATCCAGATTACACAGTGCAAGCACGGCCTGTTGTGTTTCGGGCGAGGCGATAGGTGAGGGTACTTCAATGAAGGAGACACCTATAGCATCAAGCATACGAGCAATCGTCAAACGTTGCTCAAGCGTGAAACATGCGCTCGTGAATTGCTCACCCTCGCGAAGGGTCGAGTCGAGAATAGTAAGAGGTCTCATTACATCACCTCTGGTTGCTGGGAGAGGTCTCGCAGCACAATTTCAAGTACGTCGATAGCAGTGTTATACTCGGCGAGGCTGATATGCTCGTTGGGCGTGTGGTCGAGACTTGAGTCGCCGGGTCCATAGGCGAGAATATTCTGGCCCCAAACGGGACCGACAACGTTCATATCAGACGTACCAGTTTTATGCTTAAAGGTTGGTTGTCGACCTGTGGAGCGAATTGCCGAAAGAAAGGCACGAGCGACGGGCGTTGTACGCGTTGATTGGAAGGCGGCCTCCTCTCCCGAAAAGCACACGTGTACGCCATCTTCATGCGCCCATTGCTCTAATTGAGCTTGTAAGGCTGCTGTATCAAAAGCAGGTGGCAACCGGTAGCCGATTACTAGCTTTGTCTGATCCTCCATACCATCCTGTGTACCTGTGATGCTACGCAGTGATGGCAGCAGGGCGGCAAATGATGAATTGGGGGCATGCTGTGCGTTCCATTCGGCGGCATGGAAGCGAACGCGTTCCCAGAAGGCTGCCCCGACTTCGCTACTATTGTGCTGTGGTCCCGCGCTATGGCTTGAGGAACGCACGACACAGCAATCGACCAGTAAGCGGCCTTTATAACCAATCGTCACCGCCTGACTGCCGCTTGGTTCGCCGATGATACAGGCCGAGGGGGAATAGCGATGCACAACGGCATGTGCGCCGCTCGATGTCGCGGCCTCCTCCTCCACGGCACCAATCACGATAATTGGTCGCCGCACATTCCCTGTCTGCGCGACACGAGCAGTGGCGGCAAGGAATGCTGCTAACGGCCCCTTCGCGTCTACCGCGCCACGTCCATACAGCAGTCCGTTTTCGATGCGTACAGGAATATTGCCTGGCACAGTGTCCATATGACCGAGCAAGATAACAGGGTCTTGCACGTGTTCTGCATCGTGTGTGCTGGCGATCACGTTGCCGACTTCATCAAGATAGGCATGCAGACCCATCTGCTGCGCTTGTTCGACAAGGAAGCGAGCGAAGGGTCGTTCCTGGCGCGAATAGCTTGGAATGGTCAACATGGATTGTAGAAGTGTTCCTTCTTTTTGTTGAACGGGTGAAAAAGAGCGTTTGGTTTGTGGGGGCGGACGGGCCGGGTGTGTGGCGCGCTCCCCCCACCCACATCCCCCCACCCCCCCCCCACACACCAAACCGCTCTTTTTCACCCTCCAAGATTTCAGCGACAACACTCAAAACGTGCTCTAGTTGCGCCTCTGTAATCACGAGAGGTGGCAGCAGACGAATCACGTTTGGACCAGCTTGTAGCGCAAAGATGCCGCGCTCGGTAAGGGCTTCGAGATAGGGTTGCGCGCGACGTGTGAGTTCGATACCGAGCAAGAGACCACGACCACGTACCTCACGAATGAGGGGCGAACGTATGGCGCGTAGACGTTCAAGGGCGTATGCACCAAGCGTGGCGGCGCGTTCGGGTAGGGCTTCGCGTTCGAGAATGTCCAGCGTCGCAAGAGCTGCGGCACAGGCGAGCGGATTGCCGCCAAAGGTACTACCGTGCGTACCCTTTGTCACGCGTCCGCTCTCCATGACGCGCTGACCGAGGCAGATCGCACCCATAGGCACGCCGCCAGCGAGAGACTTCGCGAGACACAGAATATCGGGTTGTAGATTGTAGTGTTCGCAGGCGAACAATGTACCAGTACGCCCAAAGCCGGTCTGTACCTCATCGACGATCAGCAAGGCTCCTCGTTCGTGACACAGTGTAGCGAGTTCATGGATATAGGCTTCGTCGGCAACATGTACACCGCCCTCGCCCTGCACAACTTCGAGAATTACGGCGGCGGTGTCTTCGCTAATCGCGGCTTCGGCGGCGGCGATATTGTTATAGCGTATGTGCGTAACATCGGGAAGCAAAGGCGCGAAGGGTTCGCGATAGTGCGGCTCCCATGTAGCAGAGAGTGCGCCCATTGTGCGCCCATGAAAGCCGCGTAGCGTTGCGACGATGCCTGTACGTCCCGTTACCAGACGCGCGAACTTGAACGCGCCCTCGATTGCTTCGGTCCCGCTATTGCACAGGAAGATATGGTCGAGTCCGGCGGGCGTCAGGTGCGCGAGACGTTCCAGCAAACGTGCACGCACATCATTGTAGAAGATTTCGGGACAGGTGATAAGGCGTTGTGCCTGCTCCCCCAGTGCCGAGGCAATCTCTACGCGCCCGTGTCCAATATTCGCCACGCCGTACCCTGCCGTGCAGTCGATATATTCGCGCCCCTCAGCATCCCATAGCAACGCCCCACTACCACGCACGATAGCAACATTGCGTTTCCCATAGACACCACTAGTATAGGTATTTTCTCGTTCGATAGTTGAAATCATACGTGTGCCTCCTTTTAGTATGTGCTTTATCCTCGTCTAAAGGGATGTATGGATTGCGCCCTCTGTAGGGACCGATTTATCACGTCCTTGTTGCGATACCGAAAGGCCAGAAGGACGTGATAAATCGGTCCCTACAGCCAGCATATCCCGCTTCGTTACAGAGATGGTGGTTCCTGAGCCGTTAAGCACCTCAAGCAAAGAGCCTTGCCCTATGCACACTCTTGAAACACCACCGTTCAGGGCTTCTTGCGCTCCGAGTAGTTTCTTGCGCATCCGTCCTTGCGCATAGTGCATGTAGTCGTCTAGCTGGTTGGCAGGAATGTTTGAGATACGCGTTGTTGGATTATCTTTATCTGTAAGCAGGCCGGACACGTTGGTCATGAGTACGAGCGTTTCCGCGTGTAATGCTCCGGCAACTGCCGCCGCCGCTCTATCGCCATCGACGTTGAGACGCTCTCCTTCGTGGCTCAACGCTAACGGCGCGATAACGGGTGTGTAGCCCGCATTGAGCAACAGTGTGAGTAAATCGCTATTGACGTGCTCGATCTGACCCGTGTAGTCGTCACGCAGAATCTGAATGCGTCCCTCCGGCGTGAGCGAGCGTACAACGGCTTTGCGCCTGGCAAGTAAGAGACGGCCATCGACACCGGCGAGGCCGAGCGCGTTGACGCCGTGTTGCTGCAATTGGGCAACGAGTTCGGTATTGATTTGTCCAGCGACGGCCATCGCGAAGAGGCGCAGGGTTTCGCTATCGGTGTAGCGACTGACCATACCATTCGGTGATGTCACCATGCGTATGTCATGTCCTAGCTGCTGCGAGAGCGTGTTTGTGAGGTCGGAGCCGCCATGTAGCAACACAATCCGTTCTCCCTGTGCCACCCATTGGGCAATGTCACGAACAATCGTGGTTGTCGCTACTCCCGCGCTGCCACCAATTTTTATGACCAGCGTCATGTGTTCCGTCTCCTCTTTATGCTGGATGCAAGCCTGGAAAGGTCAAACTTGTTGACTCGTCCCAGCCATACATACTATTCATTGCCTGTACTGCATTGCCCGCCGCGCCCTTCATCAGATTATCCAGGGCTGCCATGACCACGACGCGACGTGAAGCGGGGTCATACTCGAAGCCGATATCGCAGTAGTTGCTACCGACCAGAATCTTGGGTTCGGGATAGCGATAGACACCGTTACGCTCTTTGACGATGCGTATAAATGGCTCGTGCGCATAGGCTTCGCGGTAGAGACGCCACAAGCTGCGTTCGTCGATCTGTTCACGTAAAAACACATGGGCCGTTATCAGTACTCCGCGCACAAGTTCAATCGCGGTCGCGGAAAAGGCGAGAACCTGGCGCAACGGGCTTCCATTCAACCGTCCTAATTCCTGTAGCAGTTCGGCGGTATGGCGATGACCTGTTGGTTGAAATGAGCGTACCGCACCACTCCGGTCGGGGTGATGGCTACCTGCACCAGGAGTTGCACCAGCAGCCGACGAGCCGACCTTTGCATCGACGACAAGCGGAATGCGCTCGTCTGCCAGCTTTGCCTGGAACAAAGGAGCAAGCCCTAGAATGGCCGCCGTTGCCATACAACCTGTGCCACTTACCAACGTTGCCTCACGCAGTTCTTCTCTATGTAACTCTGGTAAACCATAGATAGCTTGCGCTTGTAGAGACGATGCTGGATGAGCCTCGCCGTACCACTGTTGATAGAGTTCGGGCGAACGTAGACGAAAATCTGCCGAAAGGTCGACAACGCGCGGTGCAAGTGCCTGATAGCGTTCGATTTCTCGCGATGATACGCCGTGTGGTAGGCAGAGAAACATAAGGTCACATGATGTCAGGTCATTGGGATGACAAAACCTTAATGTGCAAAGCTTGCGTAGATTTGGGTGAGTGCTGTGGACATACTGCCCTGCATGACTACTTGAGGCAATCTGTACAAGCTCGACCTGCGGATGGAAAAGCAACAGGCGTAGTAACTCGCCACCCGTGTAGCCCGAACCTCCGACGATTGCGACGCGGATAGAACTCATCGTAAGGCTCCTACTCTTGTATGGCTCAGGACATATTCGAGCATTAGACCAGGAATGTCGACGCCTGTAGGAGCGATGCTATTGCGGAACTCCATCGTGGCGTTGATCTCGTTGACCAGAAACCCGTGTTCGGTGTCTTCCAGCACATCGACGGCTAGAATGCCACCACCAACGGCTTGCGCGGCACGTACGCACAGGTCATCGAGTTCAGAAGTGACCGGACAATTGCTTGACACGGCTCCACGTGCGGTGTTTGTGACCCAGTGCTGGCTTGTGCGATAGATGGCGCATACCGTTTGTCCGCCAATCACAAAAGCGCGAATGTCGCGTTGTGGCTTGTCGATATACTGCTGTATGTAGTGCGTGGAGTGTTGGTAGCTGCCGAGCGTCTCCTGGTGTTCTAGCACGGCTTCGGCGGCGTCGCGATCATTGATGCGAGCGAGTAAGCGTCCCCACGAGCCACTAACGGGCTTGAGTACGGCGGGATAGCCAAGCGTCTCGATGCCACGCACAGCATTTGGCGCATCGAAGGCTATCAGAGTGCGTGGCGTTGGGATACCAGCATGTAACAGGGCAAGTGTGGTTAATAGTTTGTCATTACAGGTTGCGGTCGTCGTTGCCGAATTGAAAACGGGAATGCGCCAGTGTTCCAGGACATGCAATACCGTGAGGCCACGCGATTGACTCATGCTCCGGCAGAGCACGGCATCGTAGTTCTGCCAGCGCGGGTCTGGATGTGCCAGGTCGAGCAAGAGTTCGCCATCGTCAAGAATGTCGTATGTGACGTTGCGGCGGTCTAATGCCTCGATCAAAAGCTTCTCTTCCACGCGTATGCGCGATGTGAGTACAGCAAGATGTGTCATGCTATTCGCCCCAATCCTCTTCGACCTGTGGCGCGAGGGCCACGGCAGGCTGCTCAAGATTCAGCACTTCTAGTTCGGCGTTACAATCGGGGCAATAGATAATCTCGTTGACGAGCATCCCCTGCAGATTGATCGCGGCATCACATTCAGGGCAGTTAGCGGTTGCGTTGCTTGTGCGGGTCGTTTCCATATGTAGTATCTCTCCTCTTTGTGTTTGCTTCATAGATGTAATGAGAAACAAAAACGCTCTTTGTCCTCCTTGTTAGGGAAGGACAAAGAGCGTGAAAAACGCTTTTGTGGTACCACCTTCATTTGTTGCTGCCTTGCGACACCAACCTCGTTCTGTATAGTGTTGCGGGGTGTGATGGAATCAGACCCGTACAGTTACATCTATACAGAATGCCGGATAACGGGGGCAACCGATTGAGTTCTAGTTTCGCTGTAGGGATCCAATTGTACGGGTCTAATTCATTACACCCTACACGATTTCTTCTCATAGCGCACGGGTCTTTTTTCACGGGCGTTCACATATGGGCGTTCCAGCGTTGGCCCACTCTCTGGATGTGGAAAAGTCCGGTACTCGTCCCTGCATAGCCTTATGTATTGAGTTGTTGCGCTTTTTTTCAGGGGAAGAGATAAGAGGCAAATAAAAACGCCCACCATCCTTCTCTCTGGGAAGGACGAAGAGCGACTTCGTGGTACCACCTTCATGCGTTGACATCTCACGATACCAACCTTGTTCTGTATAGGTTTTATGGGGTGTGATGAATCAGACCCGTACAATTTGCCTATACAAGATGCCGGATAACGGTGGCCGCCGACTGAGTTCTAGTTTCGCAGGGTGTAATAAATTAGACCCGTACACGATTTCTTCTCGTAGCTTCAGAGTTTTATTCGCAGAAGGGACGTATGAGCTTTTCACCTGCCGCTCATTCTCTGCTCGCCTCGCTGTCTGTTACTCGTCTCGTCAAAGCTGTATGCATGCTGTTGTTCTTGTGATGATAGAGGTATACCATGTGAAAAAGCGAATGTCAATGCTTTTATGACACACGAGAGAAAATTTTCCGGTTTGTGGATGTTTTACACAATGTAATGTCAAAACATATAGCAAAGCAGTATATAAATATGCATGGAGAAGAGGGGGATGAATAGTATATCCGATACATCGGTTTTGGACGCGGTACACCTGGTCCCCAAGAACCTTCGGTTCTTGGGGACCAGGTTATGCTCTTTTA
>CAXTUE010000169.1:0-3601 GCA_964247355.1 uncultured Ktedonobacteraceae bacterium
GTACAGACTCATGGTATTCAGAAGAAGGACAGCATATAATAAAGGTGCGTCTTGTAACACCCTTGCCTGGCCTTGAGGGACCCTATGACTTTACCCTTCAAGTGCTAGAGCGCGATAAGCCGAACATGCTGGTGCTTCAAGCGGGACGCAATGGGCATACTGCTGGTAAGGTCGACACGCTCTCGCATATCCTGCTTACCCATCCAACGGAAGAGACACTTCTTACCTATGAAATAAATGCGGACCTCGAAGGGCCAATCGCCATCGCCAATAATCCTCTCTTTCAGCGTCTGGCGAAACATTCATTAAAGACATTCTTCAAAAATCTTAATACTGCTCTCGTTACTGCCGCTTGACATATAAAGGCCGAAATAGGTATAGTTCATTTGAGACCAATCGGTCTCAAATGAACTATACCTACTTTAGTGCAACATGAACGGAGCATTTTGTATGAACGAGCATTCCGATACAGACCGCACACGTACCATTACCTGGGAGGACCCAACAGTCAGTGCAAAAAAAGGACGCTCTATGAGCGGTATAGAGTATCTGCGCGCTATGAAGAATGGCGAAGTGCCACCGCCGCCCATCGCCGTTCTTATAGATATGAATATCGAGGAAATCGAGGAAGGGCGTGTTGTTTTTACTGTCGTGCCGGCGGAGTACCACTACAATCCGATTGGCACGGTACATGGTGGATTAGCCGCAACACTACTCGATTCAGCGATGGGATGCGCTGTTCAAACAATACTAGCTGCGGGGGTTGGCTATACCACATTAGAGATAAAAGTGAACTACATACGCTCAATGACCCGTGACACTGGAATAGTCTATAGCGAAGGCAAGGTGCTTCATTCAGGTGGACGTATAGCAACCGCCGAAGGACGTATTACCGATGGAGCTGGAAAATTGTATGCACATGCGACAACAACCTGCATCATTCTCCGCCCTTAATCTGATAATTGTTATAAACAAATGAAAACGGAGGTCTGTGGGGACCACATTCATTCCATCCGTCGTGGCATCTCACCTATCAAACGGACGGAATGAATGCGAACCCTACAATATCTCGTTTATCTTATACGTGCATGTGCCACGATAGCAATCACAGCAAGTGCAGTAGCTGCTATCAATGTCACAAAAGTCTGCAATGTGAGTGCGTCAGGTGCAACAATTGACTGTGCGCGTAGAGCTTGCCATGTTAGCAAAGCAATTATGCCGAGATAGCTTATGCTGAATGTCCAAAGCAACGCAAGCTTATGACCAATACGCAGAGTGTTTGTTTGTACGAGCATAAGCAACCAGCCTACAAGAGGTATGACTTGCAACGCGTGAAGGCCGACAAAGTGCGCAATACGCAAATCACCGCCAATTGTACTCCATCCCAGAAACGGCAAGCCAGGACTCCCATCGACAACACGAACTGTTTGCGTTTCTGCCCTCAGTGTAGCTTCTTAAAAGAGAATATAGATGTATCGCTAGTCACTTTCATAGCCATAGATTCTTTCTGTTACCCTCTATGACCTAAGTCATAGATGTTTACTCTCTACCGAAAAATATTTTGTACTTTAGTCACTTTTATAGAGAAACGCATCTATGCTATACTCGGCCTAAAAGCTCGACGGAGGAGTAGACGATGAATTCGACAGAGGTCTCACGCACAAGTCGCACGTTAATAACCAGAGTATTTTTAGAGAGGGCGACTGAGACCGCAGGATACATAACGCTTATTATCGGCTACCTCGTCAGCATTTTTTCGGCCTCTTCCCTCACGGTCAATAATGTGCTTGCCTTTACAGCAGTCCAATTTCTTTACGTCCTCATCTTCTGGTGGGTCAACACAAAAGCGCAAGGGCACACATGGTACACAGGAACAGCCTTGAGCTTATTGCTTATCCTAACTGTTGCCAGTGGTGCATTAGCAGCTACAGGCATTTACTTTGACTGGTTGCTCTATTTTGTAACGGTGGGAGTCTTTTGTACACTTTTATCGTTCCCTGCAGCCCTGTTCCTATGTCTTATACTCTATATTGGAGCCGTAGTCACACTCTTCTTGCTGCAGAATTCTGTTGGATTTGGGCAAACAGCAACAACATTACTTGCAGGCTTTGCCTTTGTCGCCGTCTTTGCCATGGCGAACAAACTACTGATTAGCCAGCAAGAACGTACTAGAGTACTTTTGCACGAACTGGAAATCTCAAACGCCGAACGCGAAGAGGCGCATCGACAGTTACAAAAATATACAAATGAGGTAGAGGAACTGACTATTGATCGCGAACGCACCCGTATGGCACGCGAGATTCATGACACGCTTGGTCACTATCTTACAATATTGAGCATTCAGCTTGAGACCATCAGTAAACTGCAGGAACGCGACCCGGCGCAAGCGAAGGTGGAAGTCATGGAGGCAAGGCGCGTAGCTGCGCAATCAATGCAAGAGGTACGTAACGCCGTCGCAGCGTTGCGGCCTTCTAGTATCGCAACACTAAGTTTACCAGAGGCACTTACGCAACTTGCATCTGAATTTCGTAATACATCGGGGGAGACAGAGCTAACGCTTGATTTGGAGGCGCAACTTCCGCACCTTTCGCCCGATGTACAACTCGCACTTTATAGAGCTGTTCAGGAAGCACTGACAAACATACACAAACACGCCCATGCGACGAAAGTCCTGATACGTCTACGCTATGAAGCGCATGAGATAGAGTTAGTTGTGCTTGACAACGGCAATGGAGTGCCAGAAAACGAGTTACAATATGTGGTCGGTGGGTTTGGCCTTGTTGGACTTCGTGAGCGCATCGAGTTGCTTGGAGGACATGTTGCCTATGGGTCAGATGAGTCTCAAGGGTATCGCGTTACTATTCACCTTCCAATAGAGTCGCAGACAACCGCAAGCACAGTGCCTATTTTGCTAGAGTAAGGAAGTTCGTATGTCAGAGCGTATACGCATTTTAATCGTTGACGACCAGACGCTCGTGCGTGAAGGCTTTCGCAAGTTGCTTGAATTGGAGCCTGACTTTGAGGTTGTCGGCACAGCTAGCGATGGCGAGGTTGCTCTCGCTACCATTGAACGCCTCGTCAGTACAGCCGCTTTACCTGACGTTATTCTTATGGATATTCGGATGCCGCGTATGGATGGTATTGTGGCAACGAAGCAGCTTAAAGAGCGTTGGCCCAACTTACATATTGTTATTCTTACAACATTCGACGATATCGAGCTTATTCATGCCGGCTTACATGCAGGAGCACTTGGCTACTCGCTCAAAGATATTACGGCTGAACAGCTAGCCATGACTGTACGTACTGCCGCACATGGACAGGTGTTACTACAACCAGATATTGCAAGCAAGGTCTTTTCTACACTGCCTCCGTCTCCTGCCCAGTCTTTTTCTCCCACGGCTAAGTCCTCGCAAAGGACCCCGCCAACTAACTATATAGATGCAACAAGCTATATAGAACAGTTGACGGAGCGAGAACGGGAGATTTTAGCACTCATTGCTCAGGGTGCATCAAATCGTCAGGTCGCGGAGCGTCTCTACGTCACTGAGGGAACGATCAAGAACCATATGAGCAGCATCTTAGCTAAACTTGGTGTGCGGGA
>CAXTUE010000169.1:3611-9014 GCA_964247355.1 uncultured Ktedonobacteraceae bacterium
GTTGTAGACAGCGATCCAGTTCGTCGCGATCTCGACCTGTGCATCGTGCAACGATATCGAGCCGTTACACACCTGATCGTGTAGATAATTTTCTACTTTATCTTTCTCATGAAAGCCAGGTGTCGGGCTAGCCGCTTCGGGCCATAGATTCGAGATATCGTTCGATCCACCAAGTTCTAACGATACCAGGTGGTCAACCTCATATTCCCCGGTACTGTGATGCGTGATACCATACTCGTTGTATGCTTGAATCTTCTCACTCTCTGGTACGTTACGAACTGTCCGTGCATAGCCGGAAACACAGATAGCCTCTTTTGTACCCGTGGAAAGAATGGCACCAGGAGTACATGCCGAGTCAGCCAAAGGGCCATTCGCCTGACATCCAGATGTTTTGGTCTGCATACCAAAGTGCGTGTTACCATTTGATGTACCACCCGATTGCGTAGTCGCGGTGGCAACAGGAGTAGTTCCTGGTGTATTGCCAGGATTGGAGCCGGGGGTACTGTTGTTGGGCTGACGAAATAAAAAATAAGCAACAATGACAACTACGATGAGCAAGATTCCACCCAACGAAGAGCTATTTCTCCTTCTCATATGTGGCGCGTCTCTTTCTACCTTAACGTTTTTAGAACAGGAACATGCGTTCCTCTACTCAGATTGTAACACAAACCAGGAAGCATCGAAATGCCTTGTCTGTAAATCAGCCTTCTTGAGCCAGTAGTACATCAAGCCAGTGCTGGCCCAACGCATTCCTGCATGCTCGTCTGAGTCTATTTGAAGCAGTAGCTGCCATTCATGCGCGTCCTTTGCTAATTCAGCAGCTTTTGGATCGCTCGAATCCGTTATACCATTCGAGGCAAGCTGACATTGCGAACGCATGTCATCCTGTAGCGTCTCTGGATTTCCCAGCAGGCGATTGTGAATTGCGGCACGGTCCTCTGGCGTTGGAAAGGTGGAGATGAACGTTTCGTACTTCTGTTGCTCCTCGTCCGTCCAATCAAAGTTTGTGAGTTCAAGATGGGGTTGTAGAGAGAGCGTTACTTCACTAGAAAAGGCAAGCGAACAGGCACGAAACTGGCTCGTTGTTGGAAGCGCGGCAGGAACGACTGCATGTTGTAGTTGTGCTGGTTGCTCAGCAAAAACGACGGACCAACCGCCTTTATCAGATGGGGCGGCACCATAGGTCTCTTGCTGTGCATCATAAAAAAACCACAGTATGCCTTGTGCAGGTAGCACACCATCAAGATCATAGGGGTGTGCGTCCTCAAGCCGAATTTGCGCGATAAAAGACTGGGGTAGCCCCTTCCATTCGGGCCATGAAAAATTCAAAGGAACATCGGGTGTCCCTCCAATTTTAGAGGTACCTATCTCTAGCGTGTTTTCATCGACACTGGCAGTCACGAGCCGGATCGACAATTTCGCGAGGGCGTCAATATCCTTTGTGAGCCTCGCAATTCCTGCCGCCTCAAATGCTGCTACAAGGTCAGATTTATTCATTTCTGTACTCCATGATTCGAAATATCTACTTCCTTAGCAATACTCTAATGTTCAACAAATATTTCCGGCTCTGGTAGAGACGGCATTCATCACGTCCTTTGGAGGTGTGAGAGGCCAAGACGGACGTGATGAATGCCGTCCCTACCTTGACTCTATCCGCATGCATTCATTAAGACGGACGTGATGAATGCCGTCCCTACCTTGACTCTATCCGCATGCATCGTCTTTGGCAGTAGCACCCATACAGCAGTATAAATCATTTTCTTCGCAACAGGCCCCCTGTGTACTACACTCGAACTGAATGGTTGTGTGGTCAATGGCGTAATGCTCATGCAGCAGAGTCTTTAAGTGTTGCAGAATGGGAGAGCTACCACTTGGGGGCAAGTCGTCGATAAGGACGTGGCACGATAGGGCAGACATGCCACTTGTAATACTCCAGACATGCAGGTCATGCACCTCTTTCACACCATTGACGCCCTTCATATCTGCCACAAGTTGCGGCAAAGCAATACCCTTCGGCGTTGACTCAAGCAGGATATCGGCAGCCTCGCGTAGAATAGGCCATGAGCTGACGATAATGAGGAGTGAGATACCAATTGAGAGTAGAGGATCAAGCAGCGTCCACTTCGTGAACAGAATAATAACTCCTGCGACTATGACGCCAACTGACACACCAACATCGCCAAAGACGTGCAGTGCAACGGCACGTACATTGATATTGTGCTCTTCTTTGCGCAATCCAAATCCGATAAAGAGATTGATGGCGATGCCGATAGCAGCAGAGAGAAACATAATAAGCGGCTGCACAGGTTCAGGATGCTGAAAACGCGCAATGGCCTCCCAACAGATAGCAACCGAAATGAGAATGAGCGTTATTGCGTTGGCAAGCGCGGCAAGTATACCAACACGATGATAGCCGAATGTTTTGTGCGCGTTGGCGGGCCGCTCCGCTTGTATCGTAGCAAACCATGCAAGACCAAGCGCAAACAGGTCTGTTACGACATGCCCTGCATCTGAAAGGAGTGCTAGTGAGTTTGCTAGGAAGCCGCCGATCAATTCCGCGGCAAGAATAAGTATAGTGAGTAAAAAAGCTATACGAAGCGTTTGTTTTGCCATGCCATGCGTATGGTTGTGTCCAGCGTGATTGTGTGCGGAAACATGTGTATGGTTAGTGCTAGAATTCGCCTGAATACTGCTCATGCCGATACCTCGATTTCTTCTCGATTGGATGTATGCGCAAACTCATTCGCATGCGCACTACCCATGAGTAGCAATTGCCGGATGTGCTCATCAACTAACCGATAGTAAACGATCCGTCCGACTTTACGCACGGCAACTACCTTCTGGTTCCGCAATACGCGTAATTGGTGTGAGATAGTTGTATCATCACGTCCTAATCCTGTTGCAAGGTCGCATACGCAGAGTTCACCAGTTGGAGCAGAAAGCAAGGCATTCACAACCTGTAGGCGTGTCGGGTCGCTTAATACAGAGAACAGTGCAGCTACACGTGTCGCTTCCGCGCTAGAAAGCAGGTTACGACGAACTGCTAGCGCATGTTCTGCATGTATAGTATGCTCATAACACACATCACCATTTCTGCTTTCCTTTTTCCCTTTTTTATAGAGTTGGTTCGCCATGTATCGTGCTCCTTTTTTGAATACCTGTACAACCGTGCAACTATTCTCTAGGTAGTATATCATATTGTCGCGCTCTTTTCCAAGCATGTTCCATATATTTATGCTTGCATCTAGTCACAAAATCATGCTACACTGAGATGTGTCTACTTCCTCATTGTCTACAACCGAAGCATGGTGGCAACACCAACGTGTTCGCTTCATAGTAACCTATATCGTCATTGCCGTAGCTTTACTGTTTATCAGTGCTACAGGACATATACGCTTACTGAATGAAGTGAATAAAACGTTTGGTGGATTCATCTGGGCCGTCGATACTGACGGAGGAATTGTTGTTGTCTCCACGCCAGCACAACTACCACCCGCAAGAGTCACAGCGAATTCGCTTACTAATAACACACATATTCTTAGCGCGAATGGTCAAGCTGGTCCAGCAGGGCTTGAGCGTGTTTATGCCCACGCTCATTCAAACGATTCTATTACCTACAAGCTCGCAAACAGTGATGGCACCATTAGCACATTCACACGCCAGGTCTACCAATTTACCTGGGACATGTGGTGGCAAAATTATGGATTAGCATTTCTCGCAGGTCTAAGCTGGTTGATCGTTGGGGCCGTCTTACTAATTAATGCACAGGAATGGACGGGTGCCGTAGAAGGAATTACTCTGCTTCCGCCCGCTATGTTGCTACTACTCTACAGTCATTGGGGAAATGTTCAGCAAGCATATCCGGCTGATGTCGTTTTTCAATTGCTCTGGGTGCCCTCATTTGCATTGCTTGGAGCCGCCTTTATTCATCTCAGCTTGACGTACAGACCGGAGGCATTAAGTGTCCAAAGAATGCCACGCTTGCTTACCGACGGTCTGCCCTATCTACCAATTCTCGCGCTTTTAGCATACGAGTGGAGTTCTTATGTTTTCTTTGGCCATCGTGTACTCACGCGTCCTAACCTCACGATTAGCCTGATCTATGGTGTTCTTGGTGGCGTCATCAGCTTTGGGCTTGGTATTAGTTCACTTGTACGCGCCGGTCATCTGTTTCCACGTAAAGGCCAAGCAAATGACTATATTCCAACACGTGTGCGTAAACGCGTGGGTGATCTACTTACGCTGTGGATCGGCGGTGTTGGTTTAGGCTTCTGCTTTGGCGTCTTACCGATTCTTTTAGATGGTCAAACGCTGTTACCTTTACCGATATTCTATGCACTGGCAACCGTCTATCCGTTGCTGCTTGCCTACGCTATACGTACTCTGCGCCTCGTGGATCAGTTGCATATATCACTAGAACAACGTGAGGCCGCACTACAGCAACAGCAGAGGACGGCGGAAGAGTTACGACGCGTCAACACGGAGGTACAAGAGGTGAATCGTGACTTGAAGCAAGCAACATCACTTTTGCTACACGCAGACGCACATCTACGCTCACTTCTGTCGCAGCGTATTCACGATCAACCGAAGCAACAGGCACTGCGTATCCGTTCGCTTCTCGGTCACTGGCAACATAAACTGCGCGTAGAGGCGGAGCGCGATCCAGAGCGAAAGGTTGCGGTACAACCAATCGTTGAGGCACTTGGCAAGGTACGCAAGATTAGCGAAGAGTTGGAAGGCGATCTGCGTGGTCTGCAACTGCTTGTAGAAGACGCCTATCAACGCCGTAGTTTGGGACTACGGTTACATCTTGAAAAGCTTATTCGCGAAGACCTACCAGCTCTTCATCCTGAGTCGGCCCTAAAGGTGCAGCCTGACCTCTGGGCACTCGACACTCTACCTCCCGATTTGGAACAGACAGAGGAAGGCGCGAAAATAGCCGAGGCCGTGTCCTATACCGTCACACAGGCACTGCTCAACATCTATAATCATGCTGGTGCCAGCTTCGCCACGGTACGCACCATAAACAATAATGGAATGCTAGAGGTACTGATTACCGATGATGGACGCGGCTTTGACTATAGAAATGTTCCACCGGAGAAAACAAGTCTCTTTAAAGCGCAGCTTAAAGCAAAAGAGGCAGGTGGTGCTATTGCAGTTCAATCCGCACCACGTTCTCAGTCAGACCACGGGACCAAAGTCTTGCTCCGTATTCCCTTGCCACAAGTAATAAATAGTGTAAGAACGAACACAGGTCCACTCCTGGAATCAAGAGTACATCATGGAACATAAGTCATGGCGTTGAGGATTGGTGATGTACATTATGTTTGATGAGAATGTATATCTGATAAATCGGTTTTGGACGCGGTAAACCTGGTCCCTACCACGCGCGAAGCGTGTGGT
>CAXTUE010000170.1:0-6333 GCA_964247355.1 uncultured Ktedonobacteraceae bacterium
GCGACGAATCCACCATGAGAGCGCGACTGCCGCGATCAGCAAAAGCATGGCCACATAGTAGTAGGGCATGTTGAAGAAGTCAGGCCCCCATGAGGGAAAAGGCAAGTAAATACCAGCCGAACCGCCTGTAATTGGACGTAAATTATAGGCTAATAACTGCATAATAAAAACAGTTGCAACTGTTAGTACGACAAAAACATGTTTACGTGTTCGTAACACCAGCCAACCAACAGGGAGAGCAAAGATGCATGTAAGTAGCCCGACGGGAAGTAACAGCCAGAATGGAAGATACCCTGCTTGCAAATGAGTTCCCATGAGCAAAAACGAGAACACATAGGCACCAAATCCGAAAAACACAGCATAACCAAGCGAAACATATCCTGTGTATCCTGAAAAAATATTCCATGCCACTGCTGCACTTGCAAGAATGACTGTGAAGAGGCCAATAGATGTTACAGCGGGATTAGGAAAAACGATAGGAAGAAGCGCAAGCACGACAAGCACCAAAAGCGTTCCGAACGTTTCTACTCTTTTCATTGTCTTCTTCCTTCGACGTTTCCATATAAGCCTTGTGGACGCACAATCAGGAGGATAATCAAAAGCGCAAAGAAAATTGTACTTGACCAGACGGGCGAAATGTAAACAGCAGTTAAGTCGCTAACGATGAGCATAAATAGCGACGCAAACAATGCTCCTCGTAAACTGCCCATACCTCCAAGTACAATAATAACCAGCAAACGAGAAATGAGATCATACGAACTAGAGGCGTTAAAAGCATTTGTTGCGCCAAAAGCCATTCCTCCTGCTGCAGCGAGTGCTACACCCAGGCCAAATGTAACAGCAGCAACTCGATTAGTATTAATACCAACAAGGGCTGCCGCAGTTTTATTTTGCATAGTAGCTAAAATACTAGCACCAAATTTCGTCCTGTAAATGATAGTGTAAAGCGCCATCAGCAAAACAACACTCAAGATAAAAGAAAATACGTAGATGTAGGGTAAGTAAAATCCAAAGAGATAAAATGAGGCATCAACGTATGGTGCTTGAAGCTGAATTGTTGTCGCTGAAAACACGAGATTGAGCACCCCCTCTATCAAAAGTGCTACTGCGTAGGTTACTAGAATGGACAACATCACACGATTACGCTGAATGCGTCGGATGAACGCCCATTCTATGCCCAGACCAATGAGAAACATCACTGGCATAGTGATAAGCAGACCGAGGAAAATGTCAATATGGGCATAGCGAGAGAGTACGAAGCTGAGATATGCCCCCAGCACTACAAAAATCCCTTGCGCGATATTGACAATATCCATGACTCCAAAAATAAGAGTTAGCCCAGAAGCCATGAGCGCGTATACTCCACCGGTCAGTATACCTGCAATGAGACCATTAAGGAAAAGAGACACAGGACGACCTTTCTGTTACATGTTGCCTTAAGACAGTACAGAAGGTTGTAGTACAACCTTCTGTACTGTACAGCACATTCACTATAACCAGTGCCGTTTAGGATATTGCGGAGTCTGTTGTGCAGAGGTATTTGGATAAACAACAACCAACTTACCATTAAGCCATTGAAACAGGAATGCGACCGCAACACTGTTTTGACCATCTTCCGAGAACTTCACTGCACCTTGAATCGTATTGAACGTATCTGAATGAAGCTCTTGAATAAGCTTGGCATTGTCCACGCTCTTAATCTTTGTGACAGCCTGCTCTAACACTTGCCCTGCGCTGTATGCTTGGACAGTATCAGAACTGATATCGTTTGAACTTCCGCCATACTTAGCAATGTAGTCGCTCACAAACTGATCATTCTGATAATTCTTGACTTCGGGAAACCATCCATCATTAGGGACAAAAATACCCTCAGCCGCACTAGCACCACCAAGAGGACCGGTGAACTGACTGCCTTGATCGGGACCAGCAGTTGCGATAATAGCACTAGGATTGAAGCGTTGCTGCTTGAATGCCTTTATATACGCAACACAATCACTCTGCCCCCCTGTTCCAAGAATAACCACATCTGGATGGGAACTAATAACTTTTTGCGCGATAGGGTTATAATCCGTCGTCTCAGCCGGATAAACATCGTAAAGAGCCGTTTTCACCCCACCCTTTTCTAACAATGCCTTAGCAGTATCAACCTGAGGTTGTGTGAAAAAGTCATCGCTCGTTACATACGCGACAGTATGTGGACGCTGCGATTGCGGTAGAGATAAAACAAAATCAACAAAACTCTTCAAATAACTCGATGCCGACAAGGAAACAGAGAAAATATTGTTGAATTTCTGTTCAAAGACCTTAGGAGCAACACCTGCCCCTTCAACAAATGCATAATTGTAGCGTTTTGCCACAACTGATGCAGCTATCGTCAAACTAGTGGAGTAAGGACCAACGATCAGATCGTCATGATTCGCTGAAATCATTTTCTGATAATTTGCCGTTACTTGCTCTTTGGTACTATCGTCATTTACAAAATCGAACTGAACCTGTCGCCCAAGCAATCCTCCTCGCTTATTCACTGCATCCTGCCACAATTGATAGCCTTGTTGAAGAGCTTTGCCATCAGCAGAGAAATCACCTGACAGAGAAATAGATGCCCCTATCTTAATAGGGTTAGAGCTACCACCATTAGAAGGTGTTGTTCCCGACTGTTGAGAGCAGGCAACAAGTGCGACTAGAGCGAGTAATAGTAGCATAGTATAAAAAGGTCTGACTATGCGTGGCGAATTTTTATACAAGGTCATCTCCTTCGTCTATAACTTTAGTAGGACGTATCTAAAACACAAAAATGTGTTCCACGCCACCATTATATAGAAACTTATCTATACATGCAACAATCGGTTTAACAGTTCCAAGACTTTTTAGTTTACTCGACAAGTCCTAACGGCTCTTCTATCAATTCCGCGATCATAGTCATAAATTGCGCTCCTCGCGCTCCATCTACAACACGATGATCGCAAGAAAGGGTAAGTATCATCGTCGGTTGCACTGATGGCTGACCATTTACAGGAACAACACGCTCCACTATGCGCCCTACGGCAAGAATGGCTGCTTGAGGTGCATTGATAATAGCGTTAAACGTATCTACACCATACATTCCTAAATTACTAATGGTGAAGGTACCACCTTGTAGGTCCTGTGGGCGCAGCTTACCTGCTTGAGCACGACTCACTTTATCTTGACGTTGCTGCGCGATTTCGTGTAGCGTCAGCTCATCAACCTGGGGAAGGACAGGAACGACTAAGCCCTTAGCAAGGGCCACCGCAAGTCCGATATTGATCTCTTTTTGCAAAACAATGGTACCTTCGCTCCATGTCGCATTAAGATATGGATGCGCACGTAACGCTACCGCAACGATTCTTATGAGTAAATCGGTGTACGTAACCTTCTTGTCAGAAGAGCGTTTCAGCATAGACTCACGCCACGCGATGAATCTGTTTGCTCTCACCTCACGCGCAAGAAAAAAGTGTGGTACACTCGTCCAACTCTGCGTTGTACGCTCGGCCATAATGCGCCAGGTGGTACTCAGGGGGAGACCATTTGAGCCATTAGTCCCAGGAGCATCTCTCTCTGTTTGTACGGCACCCTCTAGCGCAGTCATTTTCTCTTGAGGACTGATGGAGTTTGATACCTTTACCGCAGCTAGCACGTCTGCGGCAAGGACTGCACCTTCAGGCCCCGTTCCTTTTATGGCGGGAAGGGAAAGTCCTTGCTCAGCAGCCAATCGACGTGCTTTCGGCGAAGCCGTTGTCATACGCGATTTCTGTGTAGGAGTAGAAGTCTGCTGTTGGTTTTGTAAATATGACAGCACATCAGCCTTTTGAATGCGCTTGCCCGTTGGTGTGACTAAACTCAAATCAACGTTATACTCATCAGCAACACGAGACGCGAGTTTGCTGGGAGGCATCGAAGATACGTACGTTCGCTGATTCTCTAGCGTACGAGGCACATCTCGCACTTCATGTACTGGAACTACAGGCAGTTGCACTAACGGCATCACTTTTGCCTGAGCGACCTCACTGAGAGCAAGAATTTGAGCAATCACCTGCCCAACGGGAACATCGTCACCAGCCGTTGCAGCTAAGCGCGTGAGAACACCATCGGCTGGCGACTCAAGCTCAACGGTCGCTTTGTCGGTCTCGACTTCGACGATAGGTTCCCCTTTGGCTACCTGTTCCCCTTCAGCCTTCAACCATTGCACGACTTTCCCTGTATCCTGTGCCATGCCCAGCACGGGCAATATTACATCAGTCGCCATTGTTAGTCTCCTCTCATGGAAGAACGACGCTAACGTTGTTCTTCCATGACTATGTGGTGCATCCGTCTGTCTCCCTAAAGCCTCAAGACGACACTATAGGTGTAGTGGCATTTGAGCTACTGAGCATGATGGCCGAATGATTGCCATTTAATGATGAGTTGAGGTTTGATTGCGCCTCACGTGTTGTAGGCAAAGGTCCAGTTGTCGTGTAGTAGCGTACTCCAGCAACCAGCAATTGTTCAGCAGGGAAACGCGTGATCACTTCGCAACCGGTTTTGGTGACAACCAGTTGCTCTTCGATACGTGCCGCCGACCAGCCATCTGAGGAAGGCCAGAAGGTTTCAAGCGCGAAGACCATGCCCTCTTCAATCACTTCAGGATGGTCAAGGGAGACAAGTCGACTGAATATGGGCTTCTCCCAGATGGAGAGTCCAACACCATGACCATACTGCAGTGCAAATGCTGCCTCTTCGTTCGGGAAACCGAACTCCTCTGCTTTCGGCCACAACTTGACTACATCCGCAGTCGTTACTCCTGGCTTAATCGCGGCAATAGCACGATCTAAAATGTCTCGACAACGTTTGTATGCTTCGACAATAGCAGGTGAAGCACTGCCAATCGCGAAGGTACGGTAATAACAGGTACGATACCCATTATAGCTATGCAAAATATCAAAATATGCCGGGTCTCCTGGTCGTAGCGCACGGTCGGTATAGACGTGGGGATGGGGACTACACCGCTCACCGGAGATGGCATTGACACCTTCTACCTGTTCTGATCCCATATCGTAGAGCACCTTACTGACCAGACCAACACACTCATTCTCGCGAAAGCCGGGTTTCATCGCTCGATAGAGTTCGTCGTACGCAGCGTCTACCATCATACAGGCTGTGTTCAGCAACGTAATCTCGTCTTGTGTCTTAATCAAACGTGCAAGCTGCATCAACTGCTGACCATCCACAACCTTGATGCCCTCGGCCTGTAGTGCGAAGAGGACAGGCAGCTCAACAACATCCACGCCAACAGGTTCGTTGAGTAGCCCACGCTCCTCTAGCTCGATACGAATCTTGCGTGCCACATCTTCTGCTCGTCCAGACTCAGGCGACATCGCTCCACGTTGCGTAGAAATGCCTGCACGAGAACGCTCACCGAGCCACGGACAGTAGATTTGATGATGCCGTGCGGCTGAGCCAAAGTCCCACAAAATAGGTTCGTCATCCTGCGCAAGCAGACTGAAGCGAGTGAGTTTGTCCATTGCCCATGTGCCGATGTGTGTTGCGGTGATGTAACGAATGTTGTTCATATCGAAGCAGAGCAATGCACCCATGCTCGACTCTTTCAACAAGTGCTTGATACGTGCCAAACGCTCGGTTCGCAGGCGTTCAAAATTCGTTCGTTCTTCCCAATCCACTCCCATAAGTCCATAGGTTTTGATTGCCATCTTTGTTGCCTTTCACGGAACTACACTCGTCCACAGAGCGTTTTTGCAACCTCTGCCACTGAGGTTGCGGTAGGGACTGTCAAATCTTCCAGCACAGGAGAGAATGGAACAGGAACGTTCATTGCCCCCATACGTTTAACGGGCGCGTCGAGATAGTAAAACGCTCCATCGGCGATGACCGAAGCGAGTTCAGCCGTGACTCCATACTGCTGGTAGCCCTCGTCCACAATAATGGCACGGCTCGTCTTTTTTGCCGACTCAATCAACGTCGTTGTGTCCAGGGGAACAGTCGTACGGGGATCAACGACCTCCGCACTGATACCTATTTTCTCAAGGAGCGTGGCAGCTTCTAGAGCGATCTGTACCATACTGCTTGTCGCAACAAGTGTAATATCGGTTCCTGTACGCTTGATATCGGCAACCCCAAAGGGAAGCGTGTAATCTTCGTCTGGTACAAGTCCCTTGAGTTGATACATCATCTTATCTTCAAAGAACACCACCGGGTTGTTGTCACGAATAGCCGTTTTTAAGAGGCCCTTCGCATCATATGGAGTGGAGGGAAGCACAACTTTTAAGCCTGGAATATGACTTACCCACGCATGTAAACTTTGACTATGCTGTGCAGCAG
>CAXTUE010000170.1:6343-8914 GCA_964247355.1 uncultured Ktedonobacteraceae bacterium
GACGTGTCGCCCCTAATGTCGTGCGCAAGACCATTGGCACATTAAGCTTGCCACCGGACATATAGTGGACTTTTGCGGCCTGGTTGAAAAGCTGGTCCATCGCGATACCGATAAAGTCACCAAACATGATGTCAATAACTGGACGCAGACCCGTCATCGCTCCACCAACTCCGATGCCAGTAATACCGGCTTCAGAGATAGGCGAGTCAATAACTCGGCCCGTCCCAAATTCTTCGACCAACCCTGAGAGCACCTTAAACGGTGTACCTGCTTCGGCTACGTCTTCGCCCAAGATAAAGACGGATGAATCGCGGCGCATTTCTTCGGCCAGAGCTTCGCGAATAGCTTGACCAAGTGTGATTTCACGCATACTCTTGCTTGCGTCCTGACTCATAGTGGACGTGATAAATCGGTCCCTACGCATAGACATCTTGATCGACCTCATTTCGCTCTGGATATGGTGCGTTCAACCCAAATTCAACACCAGTCTCAATTTCAGTGCGTACTCGTTGCTCTATCTGTTCAAGCGTTGTCGCGTCAAGCATCTGCTGCTCCGTCATCCACTCGACGAGTAGTTTCAGTGGGTCGCGCTCCGTTCTCCATTGCTCCTCTTCCTCTTTGGATCGGTAATATGAGCGTTGAATATCGCCGACGTGATGACCAAGATAGCGGTAGGTGTTACACAACAAAAATGCTGGCCCCTCGCCGTGCCGTGCGCGTTCAACCAATCGTTGCGCTGTTGCATAAACTGTGCGAACATCCTGACCATCTATCTCTTCCGTGAGAATGCCGAACGCTTTCGCTCTTGCCCCCATATCCCCTGCTGTCGTCTCGGAATAGTGTGTATACTCGTTGTAAAGATTGTTCTCACAAACGTAGACCACTGGCAATTTCCACAAAGAAGCCATGTTCATCACTTCGTAGAGTAAACCCTGCCCAAGCGCGCCATCTCCAAAGAAACAGACCGTCACCTGATCTGTACCACGCATCTTGCTTGAAAACGCGGCGCCGGTCGCGATGCCTGCGCTTCCCCCAACGATAGCATTCGCGCCTAGATTACCTGTACTTTGATCGGCAATGTGCATTGAGCCACCTTTGCCTTTACAATAGCCCGCTTCTTTACCTAACAACTCGGCATACATAAGGTCGACCGATGCTCCTTTTGCAAGGCAATGGCCATGTCCGCGATGTGTGCTTGTGATGTAGTCGTCGCGCCGCAATGCTTCACACACGCCCACCGCAATAGCCTCCTCACCAATATAGAGGTGAGCAAGGCCCGGCATTTTCGCGGTGGTATACAAAATATTCACATTTTCTTCAAAGACGCGAATTTTAAGCATTTGCTCGTACATATGAAGCCAACGGGCTTGCGCTACCTCTTTATTGACAGTGTTGGACGTTTCAGATTGGACCATGTACTTCTCCTGCGTGTTATAAGTCTACACCGGCCATTTGAGCAAGAACCTTGTATACAATAGCGAAGTCCTGCTTTTCCAACCCCATAGCGCGGGCCGCTGTGAGCATCTGGTTTCCCAAAGCGACAGTTGGAAGCGCGACATCAAGTTCCCTGCCTAGCTCTTCTGCAAGGAGCAGGTCCTTCTGCATCATGTTTACGTTAAACCAGGCTTCCTCTGGCATATCAAGAATGAATGGAGTACGATACTTTAGGGAAGGGGAGGCGATAGCACTGTTGAGCATGACTTCGAGCGCGGTCTCAACGGGCACCCCTCCTTTAACGGCTAAAAGCAATCCTTCACAAAAACCCAGAAACTGTACTTGCAGATTGAGGTTAATAGCAACTTTCATCAAAGCTGCTTGACCGTTTTTGCCAACATAATTCACGGTTGGACCAATAGACAGCAAAATAGGTTTGACCTGCTCAAAAACGGACTCGTCGCCGCCAACCATTAAGGAGAGTTTGTTCTGTTCCAGCGTGACAATACTGCCTGACACAGGCGAGTCAAGCATGTGCGCGTCCTTTGCAGCGACCTGAGAAGCGATATGGCGCGAGGCGGCAGGACTGATCGTGCTCATATCAATATACACACTATTTTTGTGTAACCCTGCCAGTATTCCTTGAGGACCATTACATACCTCGTGCAAAGCTGCTGTGTTTGTAACCATTGTAAACACTACATCGACAGCCTCTGCTACAGCTCGTGGCGATTCCCCCCACTGCATACCAGCATCAAGCAGCCACTGAGCTTTGGATTGAGTACGATTATAGCCAACAACAGTATGTCCTGCTTCAAGAAGCTTCTTCGCGATACGTCCTCCCATCGCCCCCAGGCCAATATACCCAAGCTTCGCCATGACACCCTCCTAGTGCTTGTTGTTACATACATCAATGCATGTACATGTAAGAAGACAACAGTTCTACATTGCCGCTCCCGTATCTTCACGGACTTGTTGCAAATGAGCAAGCATCGCTGCACGCGCAGCTTTCGAGTTGCGGGCAATAATGGTGTCCAGTATCTGTTTATGATGCAGTTGCCCACGTTCTGGCCCGCCATCAACAGAAAAGATCACTGTACGTTGTTCGCTTAACACATTAACGATAGAGTCTACAAG
>CAXTUE010000171.1:0-8892 GCA_964247355.1 uncultured Ktedonobacteraceae bacterium
GACATTGACGCCAACGGTATCGCCTACATCGACGCTGACTCCAACAGTATCACCTACATCGACGACTCCAACACTAACACCAACAGCCGGGCAGGTTGTGGCGACGGATAGCTTTCAACGCGCCAATCAAGCACACTGGGGCACGGCTTCGGATGCACAGGCGTGGACCAGCGACGCAAGCACTCTGAACGCGTTTGCAATCGCGAACAATACAGGGACTGTCACAAACGCAGGTAGCAATACATACAGTGCCATTCTAGGACCAACCGAAACCAACGCTGAAGTACTGGTGAGCGGGTCGCTCAGCAGCTTTAGCAACACGAACTTCGGCGCGGTACTGCGCTGGACCGATGGCAACAACTGGTACAAAGCCTACATCGACGGCGGCATGTTTGGTATTCAAAAGAAGATCAATGGCAACGCAACACTGCTCACAAGCACATCCTTCGCGGCACAGGCAAACACCTCGTACAGCATCCGCTTCCAGGTATCGGGGACAACGCTAAGAGCAAAGGTATGGGCCACGGGCAGCGCGGAACCAGGCAACTGGACACTCACTACGACCGATAGCACGTTTACGTCTGGTCATGTTGGCATACGCGTCCTCACACAGGGAAGCAAGGCCACGTTTACCGCGTTCCAGGCGACAGTACTACCATAAAGTAGGTTATCCCGAAACGCTGATAAAGCAAGAGGCCGAGACGAGCATTGCTCATCTCGGCCTCTTGCTTCTCCCTACCCTACTCGTCCTCGTCGGCTGAAAAGACATAGCGACCGCTCATACTGTAGTACTGTAAGTTGCCGTCTTCGTCGGTTTCGGGCGTTGTCTCGTCAATGTCTGTCACCAGGATAGCCTCTTCGTCATCATCCACTGTATAATACTTAATCTGTTCCAGGCTCATGTGCTTCCCCTTTCATGTATAGAGAAAATACTGTGATGAACCTTTCCCGTTCATCCCCAGTGAATGTACCTGCTCTTTTTTCTTTCTTCATGTTTTGGCAACTCGGCTACCCGTTAGTACCATTACAAGTGCAGCGTTGAGTACAACAGGTCTTTTGGGTCTACCCGAGTTGCATCTTTTTAAGGAAATGTGTTTGGGAGGAACCGTATTCATCACGTCCATCTTGGCCATTCACATCCCCAAACGGACGTGATGAATGCGGTCCCTACCAGAAATGTATGTAGGAAGGGTACTTCGGATAAACCCAAAAGCCCTGTTGAGAAAACGAGTGCCCTTGCATTTTTTATAAGGACATGCTATAGTAGTAGCAAGCAAGCACTATTTACAGTGTGTTAGCAATACCCTTCCCACTATCGTCCCTCTGTACTTCATCTCAACTCCTCCGATAGCACCATCATGAAATACTCTCCCGATGCCATTTCACGCTTCGCCGACCGTGTCCTGGGCAAGCCGCTCTATCCCTATCAAAGCGAGGTTGCGGCGGCCATCCTTGACTCGATACGTTTTGAGAAAGGCCATGTGTTCACGGTTATGATGGCAAGACAATCTGGTAAAAATCAGCTCTCCGCAGTGTTGGAAGCATATCTCTTGACGTGCATGTCGCAGGGGACTATCGTCAAGGCTGCTCCAACGTTTTCTCCACAGAGTATAAACAGTCGTCTACGCCTTCTTTCTCTACTCGACACATCGTTCACCCGTAAGCGCGTCTGGCAAAGTCATGGACACATTATTGGTCTTGCTCCACAGGCCGACCCGACCCTTGTACGTACACATGCCGGACCGCGTGTGATGTTTTTCTCGGCCTCACCTGAAAGTAATGTCGTGGGCGCAACAGCCGATCTGCTCCTGGAAATCGACGAGGCCCAGGATGTTGCGCGCGAAAAATTTGATCGCGATTTTCGACCAATGGCCTCGACCTGTAATGCAACGACAATTTTGTATGGTACCGCGTGGAGCGACAGCACATTGCTGGCTCAACAACGTGCCGTCAACCTGGAACGACAACAACGTACAGGCGAACGTCTCCACTTCGAGTTCGACTGGCATACACTCGCCGCAATCAATCCCGCCTACCGTACCTTTGTCGAACAAGAGATTGCACGTCTCGGTGAAGACTCTCTAGTTATTCAGACGCAATACTGCCTTCGTCCATTAAATGGCGCGGGCTATTTTCTCAATACATTGCAAAAAACCTTGCTACAAGGTATGCATTACTGGGAAGAGATGCCGCATGAGGATGGCTGGTATATCGCGGGAATGGATGTAGCGGGTGAGGCTCGCCCAACGTCTGGCATGACGACTTCTTCTAGCGCATCTGCACGGCGCGATAGTACAGTTATCACGATTGGACGCGTGTGCTATAACGAACTGGGGCTACCTGCTATCGAGGTTGTGCATCACGAATGGTGGACGGGCCGTTCGCATCTTGAACAATATGCCGCTACGGTCGCACTCGTCGAGCGCTGGGGCATTCGCTCACTTGTCATCGACGGCACAGGTATTGGGGCAGGACTGGCCTCGTTGCTAGTAGACCGTTTGGGTGCCGAACGCGTTACCGCCTTTACCTTCTCGCGTCCCAGCAAATCGCGCCTCGCCTATCAACTGCTCACCCTGCTCAATAGCGGGCGCCTCAAGCTCTATGAAGCTACAGACGCACCAACGAGTATATATTCAGAATGCTGGTATCAACTGCAACACGCCCGCTACCGTTTGCCCGCGCCCGATATCCTCGACTTCTACGTTGACCCCTCCGATGGACACGACGACTTTTTGATAAGCCTCGCGTTGCTTGCTGAGGCCGCTAATACGATCACTGCCCCTGCTAGCTCATCGCTTGTGCGTCCGGTACGGCTCTATACAAGCGAGGGGAAATTTTAAATAATGGCTTGTAGGGGTCTTATTTATGATGTTTAACTCTATACGGTAGGGACCGCATTCATCACGTCCGTTTGGGGATGGAAGATTGCCACCACGGACGTGATGAATGTGGTCCCTACCCTAAGTTTATTTACAAACATGGTCAATTGCCAACGCGGGTGTTAGAAATAAGACCCCTACACAGAATGCTTGTGGCATGTTACAATGCCTTTCAGTCAGCACAGGGCATAGATAGACTGTGTCGCTTGCATGTTTAAAGGAGTTCCGCGTATGCCACGAGGACGTAAAGGCCCCCCACAGGATAGCATTGATAGCATCTTGCTTGCGCTCAGCCGTCGCGATCTCATCGACCCCGATACGGTTTCACACTATTTTGACCGTCTGGACGAAGAATGGACGCATGGCGCACGCGAAAAAGTATTGCACCTACTCAAAAGCCAGGATCTTTCGGCGCAAACTGCCGCCATGAATATTTTATCTGAACTCGCGACAGATGTTGATCTCCAAGAATTGGAAGAGTTTGTTGCCGACCCCACGGTGAGCGATATCGCGAAACTGACGCTCTCGCCAGTTCTTAAAGAACTGGGGTCAGAGATGGCGGACGATGGCATCATCGAATATCTCAACGATCCCTCCACTGCTATGCAGCAGATGCAACTGCGTTTGCTCGATCTGGTGAGCGACAACCAGATGGGCGTTGAGGCCATTTTGAATGATGTGACCTCCATGCCGGTTGAGCGACGCCTTAGCTTTGTGCAATGGCTCGGTGAGAGTAATGATGCACGGGCAGTCTCGCTGCTCATTCCTCTGTTAGAAAGCCAGACGGGGAAGGTGGCAACGGCGACTATCGGGGCCCTGGAAGAGCTTGGACCTCTTGCCAGTCCACGAGCAATTCCGGCCTTGAATCATTTGCTTGCCACGAGTTCAAATCGTCAACTTAAACAGACCGCGCGCGCAACGCTTGGTCGCCTCACGATGCAGGCAGCTCCGGGGACGGAAGACACAGCGATGACGGAGGCGAGCATACAGTTTCCGCCACATGAGGCGCGAGTTAGCTTTGTCGATGGGAACGGCACACAGCTTATAATGATGTCCTGGAAACGGCCAGACGGTCTGCTCAAAGTCGTCAACGTACTGTATCAGGACTCGTGGGGCATCAAAGATTGCTATGGTCTCGACGAGATGGATGACGCACACTGGCAAGAGCTTATCGCAAGCATGAATGAGAGGAGCTTTGGCTGCGTTGATGTGCCATTCGCCTATTGCCGCAACCTGGTCGCTGATGCACGAGCAGCTAACAAGCGTACGCGACGCAAGTTGCCAGTTGCTTACTTTGTGTGGCGTCCACTGCTTGAAAGCGAGTCGCCTGAAGAACAACCCACCCAAGTCGCAACAACGCTCCCGTTGCCGACACTCGATGCCGAAACGCTAGCACTCGCGCAACATAGCGACGAACTCTACGCCCTCGACGAATTTGTCTCATGGATGTATGAGCCTTTGAAGGATATTGAGCCATATGTAAATCGATTCTTTGCAATTCAGATGTTCAATCAACTTCGACCCGAAGGACCTGCACCCATTCCTCAACCCAAACGCAGTACAAAAGAAGCTCAACCTAAGAAAAGTACGAGAGGACGTAAGGCAAAACCAAAGGTAGACCCTTTTGACCTGGATGCTCTCCTGGATGAAGCACTTACTGCCTTGATTAACGATTCATGGCGTCTTGTCTGCGAAACGCGTCTACGTCGTCAGGCTCAACTCTTTCAGCTTACGCAACGCGAACAGGACTCACGTCTTGCCCTCGCTACTGCCGCCATGCTTTCTCCCGCCTCCAACATACCCGTACAAGAGCAACCCTTTCTGCGCATCATGATGCGTATCTCTATCGAGCAAGGCCCTACACGTATGATGGCAGAGGCGGCAGAAGCTTTAGGTGTAGACATAGAAGATCAGGGTTTTATGCCATTGGATTTCTTCGATGAAGAATAAAATTGTAGGGATCTAATTCATTCCACCCTGTTGGCATTTCACGATGTTTACAGGATAGATGAAACGTTACAACATGTTCTCTAACATTGCGCGTCGCCAACAGGGTGTAATGGAATGTAGACTCCTACAAATGTTTTCATTGCCAAAAGGATGTAATGGAATTAGACCCCTACAACAGGCAACGGTGCCTTTAGCACTGCTTGTGCAGCATATTCGCCACTGTGCATCGCGCCTTGAATACTGCTCGATTGTGTGTATTCACCGGCAAGATGTAAGCCTTGCACAGAGGTAGAATTGTCGGGTAGCGTGTCAAAGATGCCGACGGGTTGCGCGAATTGTGCAAATGGAATGCGATAGACGGCCAGCAGTTGCCAACTATTGAGGTGGGCATGGGGAAACCAGCCCGACATCTCTTTCAGAGCACGTTGCGCGATGACCTCATTCTCCTCGACTGGATTGCCTAAGACTGTAACGGACAACAGGTGTTTACGTGGCGGTGCGTAGGTTGGCGCGATATTCGTCAACAAGACAGCGTTGTTGACGTAAGCATCCGGTGCTGTGTTGAGCAGAATTTTGCGCTGCTTGTATAAATGCTCGTTACCAGCGAAATACAGGCAGACGGTGCTCACGCTCTGCGTTGGTAGCGGTTTATGCACAAACTTTTCCGCGATAGTGCTCTGAGTTGCGATAACAACCTGTTCGGCGTCGATCTGCTCGCCACTTTCCAAACGCACACCCGTCACGCGATTATCGCTGACAAGCACCTCACTCACTCTTGCATGAAAACGAATTACACCCTCTGGCAAAGCTTCCGCGAGTTGCTCCGGTATGGCCTGAATGCCCTCGGCGGGAATAATGATATTGCCCTCGGCTAGCATTTTGAACGTAAACTGAAACATGCGCGCACTGGTAGCAAGCGTACGGTCAAGAAAGATACCGCCATAGAATGGGCGAATAAACGAGTCGATAAAACCTGTATCAGAGAAGCCCAGTCGTCGCAGGTATGCCTCTGTCGTCTCATCTCTCCCGTCGGGCTGACCTTTGCCCGCGAAAATGTCTCGCGTCTTCAGACGTGCCACCTGCGCAACTAAGCCTAGAGTACGCGCCTTATCAATCGGTGAGATAAGCGGATTGATAACGCTTGGCAACAGGCTTGAGGGATTGCGCAACGGGTCAGCGATTTCGTACTGCTTGCCATTCTTGACCAGTACTGCTCCCGGCTCGAACAATCTCTGCTTGAGCTTGTCAAAATCCAGGTGTCGCTTGGCCGCCGCGTATGCCGTGAACAGGACCTGGAAACCACGATCCAGCCGGTAGCCATCCTCAGAAATATCTGTGCGTACACGTCCACCAACACCGTCCGTCGCCTCCAATAGCAGCACCTTTTGCCCACGTTCCGCCAGTATCTTCGCGCACGTGAGACCTGCTAGACCCGCGCCTACAATAACAATCATATGTATATGCTCCTCCGGCAAATATTCAAATTACATTCAGGAACACAATGATGCATTGACAAAACAACACAACTGTAGGGGTCTAATTCATTACACCCTTGTCGGCATTTGACCATGTTAGAGGACATGTTGAAACGTTTCATTCATCCTACGAACATTGTGGAATGCCAACAGCCAACAGGGTGTAATGAATTAGACCCCTACAACGGTTCGTATCCTACATTGATTTGTCAAGCAGCATCATTGTTTCCTACCACAACGGATTGATCACCAATCCTGTGATCAATTTCGGGTAAAAGTACGTCGATTTCTGCGGCATGCGGTCATCAGCCTGCGCCACGTCACGAATCTGGCGCACGCGGGTTGCGTTGAGGAGCAGGGCCGCTTGAGCCTCTCCTGTACGCACAGCTTGCAATGCGTCCTGTGGATTGCGAGTGTAGCTAACGTGCGTACCAGCCGTCATGTTCTCGGCATTTAAGCCCAGAATGCGTTCCAGGATAAGCTGTTGCGCTACCGCTACATCGAGGCTATTCCATGCTGCGGAATGCCCGCTCTCCTGCATTTGTTGCTTGCCCTGCTCGTTCAGCGTGAGCAACAGAGTTTGCCTACCGGTCGAGAAGACCAGCGCGGGCTGATTCTCCCCTGCCGCGATCATTTGCTGGACAAGGGACTCGCTTTCAAATGTCGCTGGCACTTTCTGCACATTGAAATAGTGTGCGAAATTGGCCTCGGTTAGGCTATCAAGCTTCTGCTGATCCAGGCCAAAGAGCATACGGTGCGTTGGCAAGACGAGCATACCGGGATCGTCCACATCGATCAGGGCCATCAATACGAAGTTCGCGGCATCCTCTGGATAGAGTTCCTTGCGCTGCTCACGTATCTCCTGCTGATAGGCCAGTGCCGTTTCGTAGCGATGATGGCCGTCGGCGATATAGAGTTGACGCTGGATAAAAAAGTCCTGGATACTGGCAATCTGATCTACATCTCGAATGGGGTGTAGACGATGCTGCTCACCAGCTTCATCAGCGAACTGTATCTCTGCATGTTCAGCATATGACAAGAGCAAACGGCGGATACGGCCCTGTGGATCGTCGTACAAGCTCATAATCGGGCTGAGGTTGGCGGCACAGGCGCGCAACAATTGCAGACGGTCATTCTTCGCCTTTGCCAGCGTATGCTCATGGGGCAGAATAACTTTCGCATCCCACTGTTCCAATCGTACCCGTGCGATCAAGCTGGTACGCGTGTACTGCTGGCCCTCATGCGTAAAGGTCTGGGCATACACATAATAGCAGGGCGCGGTCTCTTCCTGTAACACCTGCTGGAGCCGCCACTCGGCAAGCGTCGATGCCGCCCGTGTATAGACCGTGTTGAGCGGCCCATCCTCCGGCGTTGTCTGCCCAAGCTCCAGCCGGATGATATTATACGGACTGCGCGCATAATAGGACGCCTGTGCCTCTTTAGAAATCACGTCATACGGTGGCGTCACCACGTCCGCGATATTGCCCACCTTGTCGATATTGTAACGTATGCCCCGTAAGGGTCGAACCTCTGCCATGTAAAAATGCTCCACTTCATTCATTCGCAAAAAATATACAGAAGAGAACCAGGGCGCCCGTTGCCTTCATCGTTCCCCAAATGCGGCTCGGGGGACCCCCCTCCCATACGCGAGCCATTTCCGGCGCGTTGTGGTTGTATGGGAGGGGCGTTCCCCTTGCGGCGCCCTGGTCCCCTTGCATTTGTATCAATCAACGCCCATTGTATCATGCCTAGGAAATTCTAAAAATATAGAAAATTTGTTCCAAAAACGCTTGACAGCACCTATCCCTTATGGTATCATTCTCCCTGTAGCACAAATGTTCAAAACTAAATATGCTCTCCCAACCCCCAATATTTCCTCGACATCTCTCCCATACAGTGGTCGGGTTCTCTCTCCGCTCTCCCCCACCCGACCACTGCGGCGGCAAGAAAAAACGCTACAATTGTCCGCGTATTTCGCGTAACGCATCATCAACGATTTGCTGGGCGTGGGGTTCGACGGTTTGCAACAGGGTAGTAAATTGCTGGTCGCCAATTTTTTGCGGACACTTCTTTGCGGCTTGTTGTACGTAATAGTAAGCGGATTTTCCATGATCCAGTAGCGTACTCTCTTTGTTATTTTGTTCATCATTAATTTGAACATAAGTGGCGACAATGGGATGCAGTTGGCGACGGCCTCCCTCAACAACCTGGACAAGTTGTTGCGCTTGCAGAGTGTTTAGGAGCGTATCTAATTGCGCTTTCGTTGCATCACTAACAAGAGCTTGTATAGCGTTGCGTGTCACAGCTTCACGGTAAATTGAGAGCGCATGGAGCACTTCGCATTGATTGTCGCTGAGCCGTTTGTAGATTTCCGCTAGCAGTTTCTCCGCTACGTTCTTGTCCCAAAGTTGCTTGTATGACGGGTCATTAAGTAGCGCCGAGAGACTTAGTTTGTTTTCGTCTAATAGCGAGGCAAGTAGGCACAAGGCGAGGCTATGACCATTACAACGCTGTATCGCTATCTGTAAGTCATTGTCGGTTGTATTTATGACGCCTCGACTTTTGAGCAGTGCTTGCCCTTCGGCAAT
>CAXTUE010000172.1:0-8885 GCA_964247355.1 uncultured Ktedonobacteraceae bacterium
ATAGGGACCTGGAACTTCTCCACATAGACGTGGTGTTGGATAGACCTTGTTTGGATTACTGATTTGTTGCGGGTCGATGGCGCAACGGATAAGCTGGTGCGTTGCCATATCCGCCTCATTGAACATGAACTTCATGTACTCTTTCTTATCGATGCCGACACCATGCTCGCCTGTAATGCTGCCACCATGATTGACGCAACTACGCAATATTTCGCCCGCTAGCTCCTCCGCGGAATGTTCCGCGCCTTCGTTTCTTTGATCGTAGAGCACCAGTGGATGCAAATTGCCGTCGCCCGCGTGAAAGACATTCGCGACCCGCAGACCATAGTGCGCACTCAACGCTTCAATTTCGCGCAATACCTCTGGTAGAGCCGTTCGTGGAAGTACACCATCCTGCACGATATAGTTTGGGCTAATCCGTCCCATTGCCGCGAATGCTGCCTTACGCCCTTTCCACATTTTTGCGCGTTCGTCTTCGGTACGTGCAAGACGGTACTCAATTGCGCCCGCCTTTTGGCAAATAGCCTCGATTTGCGCGAATTGTTGCGCAACCTCTGCGCGTGGTCCGTCCAGTTCGATAAGCAGTATCGCCCCTGCTTCCAGGGGAAAGCCAGCATGTACCGCCGCTTCACACGCCTCGACCGCTAGCTTGTCCATCATCTCAACGGCGGCTGGCACGATACCGGCGGCGATAATGCCTGATACGCTTTCGCCCGCCGCATCGGGATGCGTAAAGGCCGCCATCACCGTCTGTACCATCTCGGCTTTACGCACAATACGCACCGTAATCTCGGTGGCGATACCGAGCGTTCCCTCGGAGCCTACAATAATGCCGGAGAGGTCATAGCCGGGAGCATCGAGCGTGGGGCCGCCGATCTCAACCAACTCGCCGTTTGGTAAGACCAGCTTCATACCGAGGACATGATTGACCGTGAAGCCGTATTTGAGGCAGTGAGCACCGCCTGAGTTTTCCGCGATATTACCGCCAATCGAACACACTTGCTGGCTTGATGGATCGGGCGCATAATAATAGCCCTGCGGCGCAACGCGTTGTGTGACCCATAAATTGATGACGCCTGGTTGCACGACAACGCGCTGGTTGGCATAATCGACATCGAGGATACGGTTCATGCGTGAAAGCGAAATAACGATGCCGTCCTCTATTGGTAGTGCGCCACCAGAAAGCCCCGTGCCGGAACCGCGCGGCACAAAGGCGATATGCTCACGAGCACAAACCCGAATAACGCCTTGTACCTGCTCGGTCGTCGCTGGCAACACGACGAGCGCGGGTGTAATGCGAAAGCTCGTCAGGCCATCAGACTCATAGGTTCGTAGTTGTTCGTATTTCTCTATCACTCCTTCGTCGCCTACAATCGCTCGCAACTCTGTAACAATATCTGCTCTCAGCATCAGTAGACTCCTTGACACTTCTCTTGCTCTGACTACACTGTCGTTCCTACAGGTTCTCGGTGATACATAAAAATAGTGCGTTAGCAATTACTATATCTTTTTGTTGATAGGAATGACAAGTAGGGACCAGGTTATGCTCTTTTACAAAATACTTTGGACATGCTCAAGGTAGGGACCGCATTCATCACGTCCACTTCTGTCTCTCACCCCAGCACATGGACGTGATGAATACGGTCCCTCCCTCCTATAATCCGTATTAATTTGTAAAAGAGCATTACCGCGTCCACGGGCAATTCATTGCCTATGTTCTCGAATGTTTTCATTCATGAATTGCCTTGCCCGGTCGCTAACCCATAAAACAGGAGTACAACTGCGACAATGAGGATAATGGCGATCAGCACCAGTCCAAAGTTGTTGAGCAGACTGAGCCGTTGCCCTTTCATAATCTTACGGTTATTGCCAACAAGCAAAATGATAATGACTAGGAGGGGTGCCATGATGCCTGCGAGTATGTTGGCCCAGAAGATCAGGCGAATGGGGTCGATACCAATGAGCGCGATAATCAGTCCGACGACTAAGGCTACTGTGAGGAAGAGGTAGAAGCCCTCGTTTTGCCAGGGACGCTTCGATAGGCCAGAGGGCCAACCAAATGCGCCCGAAACCGCATACGAGGTACTGGCAAGCAGTACCGGAATTGCTACAATGCCGGAACCAACCAGACCCACGGCAAAGAGGTAACGGGCAAGCGGTCCCGCGAGCGGTTCGAGGGCGTGGGCTGCGTCCGCCGCCGTATTGATACTACCATGATGAATAAAGATCGTTGATGCCGTGCTCACAATCACAAAGTACGCGACCACCTGTCCACTGATAGAGCCGGTGCCAACGTCAATTTCGGCCTCGCGCAGTTGCTTTTTGAGCGGTCCCGTACGCTTCTCCTCAAGCTCTCCCTGCGTTTGCCAGAACATTGAATAGGGCGAGATGGTAGCACCTAGCAGGGCAACCGCGCTACTGATGCTGGCAAAATCAAGCCCGATCTGTGGCACAAACGTATGGACAAGCACAGTTCCCCAGTTGGCATGTGAGAAAAACGCGGTCAGGATATAGGCTACAAACACAAAGCTCATCGTTAAAAAGATTTTCTTGAACGACTCAAAATTTCGATAAACGGTCAAGTACCAGAGTATAAAACCAACTGGAACAACAAACCAGACCCAGTGAATACCCGTAACCAGTTCTAAACCACTGCCAATAGCTGCGAGGTCCGCCGCGATAAGAGCTACGTTGGTGATGATAAGTAGGAGCGATGCAAGTATCGCGGCGGGACGCCCATAATGCTCTCGTAAGAGTTGTGATAGGCCACGCTGACTGACACGCCCAATTTTGGCACAGGCGAATTGTACTGCCTGATACAGGGGTGTCGAGAGCAGCATGAGCCACAGATGCCCATATCCTACGCTTGCGCCATCGACCGCGTACGCTGTTACAGCAGAGGGGTCGTTGCCGGAGGTGCCTGAAAGGACACCAGGACCAATAATGCGCCAGAAGGTACTCTTCGGGCGAACCGCTTGAATGTTCGCTTCCTTCTCACGCATTCCTTCGACTGTTGGTGCTTGTTGCTCAACTTGATCGAGCAAGCTATCCTGTGGCCTCACCTTGTCAGGTGAGAGTTCTTGTTCACCTGCCGATGTAAGCGACTCCAGTTCCGACTCATCAGCATCTATTTTTATCTCACCTGACGTGTGACCATTCGTTGCGGGGTCAATCTCTTGGATACGATCTACTGGTATCTCAATCTTCTTGCGGAAGAGAATGCCTTTCTCAACCTCGATATCCTCTATGTTACCTTGTGCATCTCTTTTTATATCAGTGACTCTTGCAGGGCTTATATCTTGCTCGCCGAGATCGCCTTCCGTCGCCTCTACTATCATCCCTGGTACGATATCTTGCTCTTGTTTTCGGCTACGCTTCTCTCTCATATACATACTTTCTTTTTACATATAGCTTTTCTGGCAATCATATATAGAACGAGAGAAGATAGTTAAATGTTTCTTTGAAGAAAACGATGGTGCTCAGAGGACTTATCCTCTGAGCACCATCGTTTTCTTCAAAGAGCTATGTAGATTAATCTGTCCATATCCAATCGCGAACTTCTGGTATGTCCTGCAGGTTGGCACGAACGTAGGTGTGATGTTTGTCCAACATAGCGTTGCACTCGGCGATGAGCGGCGCGGTCATATCTTTCACACGGGTTGCATGTTGCAAGGCCAGAATGCAGAGGTGATAGCGGCTCATGCTATTGAGAACAACCATATCAAATGGCGTTGTTGTCGTGCCTTGTTCATTGAAGCCACGCACGTGAAAGCGTTCCGCATTCGTCCGCCCGTGTATGAGTTCGTGAATGGCACGTTGGTAGCCGTGGAAAGCGAACACGACAGGTTGATTCTCTGTAAACTGCTCAACAAACTTCGCCTCATCCATGCCGTGCGGGTGCAGGTCAGGTGGATAGAGACGCATCAAATCAACGACATTGACCACGCGCACTTTCAGCTCTGGAATATGCTTGCGTAACCAGTGGGCCGCTGCCACTATCTCCAATGTTGGAATGTCGCCACAGCAAGCTAACACAACGTCTGGTTGTAAAGAGTCAGCGTTGCTTGCCCAATTCCATGTCGAAAGACCTTGCGCACAGTGCATAATTGCATCCTGCATACTGAGCCATTGTAACTGCGGTTGCTTGTCAATAACGATCAAGTTTACGTAACTACGGCTACGCAAACAATGGTCGGCGACCGACATCAAGCAGTTGGCATCGGGTGGTAGGTAAATACGTGCGACAACGCCCTTGCGAGAAAGTACAGTGTCTATCAAGCCGGGTCCCTGGTGGCTGAAGCCATTGTGGTCATTGCGCCAGCAGGTCGAGGTCAGGAGAATGTTGAGTGATGCGATTTTTGCGCGCCACGGCAGTTTATCGGCTTCCTGTAGCCATTTTGAGTGCTGAATGGTCATGGAGTCAGAGACCATCGCGAATGCCTCATAGGTCGCGAAGACACCGTGCCGTCCAGTAAGCAGGTAGCCCTCAAGCCAGCCCTGACACAGGTGTTCGCTCAAGACCTCCATGACGCGACCAGTAGGCGAGACGTGATCGTCAATTGGAATAATTTTACTCATTGACGTGCGATTCTCAACCTCGAACACATTGCCGAGACGGTTCGAGTTGGTCTCATCGGGGCAGAAGAGGCGGAAGTTCGCTTGTTTGGCGTTGCGCGTGAAAATGTCGCGCATCATCTTGCCAAACTGCCGTGTGGATTCGTGATGTTCGGTCGCTGGTTTTGGCACGTCGATAGCATAATCTGTGAATGGGGGCATATCCAGGTCTTCGAGCACCTTACCACCATTCGCGTGAGGATTGGCACCCATGCGTCGTTCGTCTTTAGGAGCAAGGGCCTCAAGCTCACTAACGAAACGTCCGTTCTCATCAAAAACGTCTTCGGGATGATAGCTACGCATCCATTGTTCCAGAATAGCCAGATGTGCTGGATTGCCCGCCACGTCATCGACCGGGACCTGATGGGCGCGGAATGTACCTTCGATAGGCTTGCCATCAACCTCTTTGGGACACGTCCAACCTTTAGGGGTACGTAGCACGATGACGGGCCACGGTGGAACTCCTGAGAAACCATGCGCTCGCGCATCCTCTTGATAAGAGCGAATCTTTGTATAGCAGGTCTCAAGCGTGTCTGCAAAGGCCTTATGCATGGTCATGGGATCATCGCCCTCAAGAAAATGCACTTCGTAGCCATAGCTCTCGATCTGCTTGCGGATGTTTTCGTCCTCTTCTCGCCCAAGCACCGTAGGGCCGGAAATTTTGTAGCCGTTCAGATGCAAAATAGGTAGTACCGCACCGTCACGCACAGGATTAAGAAACTTAAGGCTCTTCCAGGAGCCTTCGAGAGGAGCAGTTTCGGCCTCACCATCACCAACAACCGCTATCGCAATTAAATGAGGATTGTCGAAAACCGCGCCATAAGAATGTGAAAGCACATAACCCAACTCACCCCCTTCATGAATAGAGCCTGGTGTTGGTACGCTGACATGACTTGGTATACCGCCCGGCGTCGAGAACTGGCGGAACAACTTACGAAGGCCCTCAGTATCTTGCGTAATATGTGGGTATATCTCTGTATATGTACCTTCAAGGTAGACGTTCGCGACCAGTGCAGGACCACCATGTCCGGGTCCCGTGAGATAGATCGCATCCACATCATGATCTTGAATCAGCCGGTTGACGTGAACATAAATGAAGCTCAAACCAGGAGATGTGCCCCAGTGACCGAGGAGGCGCGGCTTGATATGTTCTGCTTTGAGGGGTTCACGTAGTAAAGGATTTTCCTTTAAGTAAATCTGACCAATCGTCAGAAAATTTGCAGCATTCCAGTAGCGGTGTATCAGGTCTAAACGCGCCTGATCGAGAGTTGTTGTCCGATTGACAGTTGTCATGAGGCTCTCCTCTTAACACGAAAAACGGTATACGTTGGAAGCTTAGTAACTTACGTGATGCATGTATGCACGTCTATGCTAGACATGTCACAAGTTCATTATACGTTGCTTTTCTTTGAAAAGACACTCTGCTTATTAGATAAGCGTATCTCACGATACCAAGCTATGTCAGCATTATGAAGGTAGATTCCGTGTTAGCAGTAGGTATTATTCAGGAATTTTTTACTTGTATTCAAAACGGAACTCAGCCTGAAACGCGAGCCGACGACAATATCAAAAGTCTTGCCATGGTCTCTGGAACAATTGAGAGTGCTGAAAAAGGTCAGAGGGTACGCATTGCTTAAGCTTTTTTCATCGCTTCACAAGCAAGGCTCGTAGATGATTCGCAAGGTGTGCGTTGAATGTCGCGCCCTCACCCCATTCAGGGTGTAGAAGGTGTAGTGACTCAAACGCGAGTGGCAATACATGTTGTACGAACAAGGGCATAGACATATCGCGTAACAAACTACGCACTTGTTGTGGAGTAGGTGCAAGCCATTCTGCTTCTCCTGGTGCTCCTTCATATTTTAAGTAGTTATCACTCTGCTCGCTTCTCGTATATCCTAACGCTGTAAGTGCCTCCTGTGAGACATAGCTGGCCTGCCCCTTCCCTGTCCATAGCTGAATAGTTTGCAAGAGGTCAGTGTCGACAAGTCCAAGTAAATCTACCTGGACTTGTTTGGCAAATGTTCTTGTTTGTCTATCTATTTTCAAGAAAGACCTCTTTTCATAAGATGGACGATAGAGTAAATGTTAATCCCAGGGCCAGAGCGACAGGTCACGCATGTTGCTGACAGTTTGCTCATAGCGATTGCCCGCATCTGCATGCATTCGTGATGTGTCTGGTGCTTGATTCGTAAGCGTTGTAACACGTCGTTGTTGCTCTTCTTGCCATTGCTCCACGGTAAGGCTACGTGTGACAGCGTTCAAAATGGTCATAACGAGTGGGTAGTCCGAAGAATAGAGCTTATTGTGGCGCATCGCCTCTTGAATACGGGCGGAATACGCGCCACTACTTATCCACGGCGATGAAGCATGACTATTTGATTCAGCAAACTGCTTGCTCATTGTATTTTCCTTCTACATGTATTTCCTATTAGTATGTTTAGACAAAGAAACCCTGGTTTTGTATATGCATTTCTGAGGAATGATGAGAGAGGTGCGAAATTGCAAGTCTTACTTATAGTATAGCACATTTTCTGTGATGAGTTTTGTATACGTGTAAAGCTATTGAGCAGGACTGCTTAATAGCTCTACACGTATACAAGTGTGTTATGCAAGGCCCGATTAAAGTAGACTCTTGCCAACCTATCAGTCATGAGAAAGAGGGACAAAAAACTACAAAATCTCCCTGCCTCTGGCCTAATGTGTAATTAGTTCGATATACGTGTCTTCATCCATGCGTGCCGAGAAGAGCTTCGTCTCTTGAGTTCCGTCGATAAGCACATAGACAACACCACCATCAGTAGCATTGATATACCCTTGTTCGCCAGTACGGATGATACGTACACGATCACCCTCCTCAAAGTACGTGCCCTCAGCATTCGTTTCCATAAATTTGGCCTACCTTTCTCTTCCCATTATACATCAGATAAGAGGCAATAACGTGGAAGTAGAGGCCGGAGTGTGTAGTGCTATGTTTACTTCGTAAGGATAAGGCTTCGCCATGCTCTCTTTTGGAAATGCCGCCACAACCTGTTTGTAGACTCTTATGTATTTTTGTGCCATCACCCGTGCGGTAAAATTTTGCTCGACATGCGCAATGACATCTGGGCGATGGAGTTCCGCGAGACGTGCGATATACTGAACCATCTCTTCTATAGTGTATGCAAGAAAGCCGCTTGTACCATGCGCGACGATTTCGGATGCGGCCCCACGACGAAACGCGATAACCGGACAGCCTACCGCCATTGCCTCGATCATCACCATGCCGAACGGCTCTTCCCATTGGATGGGATTGAGCATGCCACAGGCGCGACTCAGCAAGTCTATTTTTTGTTGCATATTGACTGGCCCAACATATTTGACGCGTTGATCGTCGATAAGCGGCTTGATGGTGTGCTCGAAGTAATTGACCGATTCCTCGACATGCTTATCGACAGTGCCAGCAAGAACGATACGCATACCAGCCCTTTGCGCGGCTTCGATAGCGATATGAGCACCTTTTTCTGGCACAAAACGTCCAAGCCATACCAGATAGTTCTCCGGTTGCAAAGTCGTTGCCTGGAACTGCTGCATTGGTAGACCGTGATGTACAACGCCAGCGATACGAAGAGGAAGCGTTATGTTGGCCCGTGCCTGATTACTGATGAGAACCATTGGCACCTTCGAGGCCCAGTCTTTTATATAGTAGTCGTCGGCGTCGCCGGTCCATGATTGGACACGATCAAAAGGAAAGTGGCTATGAAGTGTCATGACATGCGGTATAGACAGGTGCGACATGAGGGGAAAGAGGTACATGTCCGCGCTCGAGGAAAGATGCGTATGTACTATATCGAAGTCACGATCCTTGATATATTCAACTGATTTATGCAAATGATAGTAAGCTTTCAGATGTCCCTGCCACGGTACGCCTGATTCGAGAAGAGAGTGCGGAAAAAACGACACGAGCCTTGCTGATGTCGTGGCATCGCCTGCCGCGAACAACGTTACATCGTGTCCTTGCGCTACTTGTGCTTCGATCAGATTGTACAGCACGGTTTCTGTCCCACCATAGTTTTTGGGCGGTATACTAATCCACGGCGGGGCAATATGTGCGATTTTCATGGGAGGTAGTCCTTTACTTTACGCTCGCTCAGTGTAAAAGAGCATGAGAATGTACGGTCAAACAAAGAATAGCTGAATTTCTTGCAATACCTTCTCATGATGAGGGCGTTCTACATACAATGCAATGAAGGTGGGATAAGCAAGGGTTTAAGAGCAGGAGACAGCTTCGGTGG